>DATBFF010000114.1:0-23363 GCA_036558625.1 Mycobacterium sp.
CTGCGCGGCGCGGCCGAGATGGGCATCGAGATGCGCGTCGGTCCTGTCGCAATTCCCAACGGCCGCTTCGGTAATCGGCCCCACTGCATCTACCGCGGGTTCTGTATCCAGGGCTGCAAGGTCAATGCGAAGGCCAGCCCATTGATCACCCACATTCCCGATGCACTCGCACACGGCGCCGAAATCCGGCCGGATTCCCACGTTTCCCGAGTTCTCGTCGACGACAGCACCGGCCGGGCGACCGGCGTCGAATACTTCCACGACGGCGTCGTGCGCCGGCAGCGGGCCGCCGCGGTCGTCGTCGCCGGATATTCGATCGAAACCCCGCGGTTGCTGTTGCTTTCTGCCACCAAGCGCTTCGATCGTGGGCTGGGCAACGAGCACGACAATCTCGGTCGCTACCTGATGGTGCAGGGCGCGCCGCAGACCGCCGGCCGCTTCAAAGACGAGATCCGGATGTACAAGGCGCCGCCGCCGGAAGTCAGCTCCGAGCAGTTCTACGAAACCGACCCGGCCAAGCCGTACAAGCGAGGCTTTTCCATCCAGACCGTCAGCCCGATGCCGATCACGTGGGCAGAACATGTTGGTGCACAAGGACACTGGGGGATAACGCTGCGCGAGTACATGCGTGACTATGTGCACTGGGCCACGCTCGGTGCGCTGTGTGAGCTCTTACCGCAGCCCGAGAACCGCGTCACCCTGGCCGACGAGAAGGACCGCCACGGGCTTCCGGTCGCGCACTTCGCCTACAGCCAGTGCGACAACGACAAGCAGTTGATCAAGGCCGCGAGCGGGCTCATGGAGGACATGCTGCGCGCGGCGGGCGCCGAGGAGGTCATCACTATCGGCCGCTACGCCCATCTTGTCGGCGGGGCACGGATGGCGTCTCGCGCCGAAGACGGCGTCGTCGACTCCGAGCACCGGGTATTCGGCGTCGACCGGCTCTATGTCGTCGACGGCAGCACCATGCCCACTCAGGGATCGGCCAACCCCGCGCTGACCATCATGGCGCTGGCGGCCCGGGCCGCGGAACTGATGACCGAACACGCGGCGGACCGGGTCGGTGAGCGAGAAGCGTTGCGCGCGTGAGTACTCCGAGAATCGAGCGTGTCGACGTCGACGTCTATCGCTTCGACACCGAGGAGCCCGAGGCCGACGGCACCCTGCAATGGGACGCCACGACCGCCGTCGTCACGCACGTGCATTCCGGCGGGGCTACCGGCCTCGGCTGGACGTACAGCTCGTCGGCAGCGGCTGCGGTCATCCGCGACGAGCTGACGAAGGTGCTCATCGGCCGTGACCCGTTCGACGGCCGCGGGGCGTGGGACGCGATGCATCGGCACTGCCGCAACTTCGGCACGCGGGGGCTGGTCATGCAGGCGCTCAGCGCGGTCGACGTCGCGCTGTGGGACCTCAAGGCACGGCTGTGCGAGAAGCCGCTGACCGAGCTGCTGGGCCAGGCTCGCTCGGCGGCGCCGATCTACGGCTCGGGTGGTTTCACGACGCTGAACGAAGACCAGCTCGCCGAGCAGGTAGAGAGCTGGCGCGGCGACGGGTGCAAGTCGATGAAGATCAAGATCGGCGAGAGCTGGGGCGCAAACATGCCCCGGGACCTGGCGCGGGTGAACCAATTGCGAGAACTCGCGGGCGATGACGTGGAGCTGATGGTCGACGCGAACGGCGGGTATTCCCTCGCGCAGGCGCGCCGGGCGGGCGCGATGCTCGACGACCTCGGTGTGGTCTGGTTCGAGGAACCGGTCAGCAGCGACGACCTCGAGGGGCTGCGTGTGGTCAGGGGCGCGGTGCGGTGCGACGTCGCCGCGGGCGAATATGTGGCCGACGTGTACGACGCACGGCATCTCGCGCCGGTGGTCGATTGCCTGCAGCTCGACGCCACCCGCTGCGGCGGGTACACCGGCTGGCTGGCCGGGGCTGCGATCGCGGCGTCGCACAACCTGCAGGTGTCGGCGCACTGCGCGCCGGCGCTGCATGCGCCCGTAGCCACGTGCATCACCAACCTGCGGCACATGGAGTACTTCATCGACCACACCCGTCTGGAGCCGAAGCTGCTCGACGGGCTGGCGCAAGCCGCCGACGGCGTTTTGACTCCGAACACCGACCGGCCGGGTCACGGGATGGCGATCGCCGCGACAGCTGCCGAATACCGAACGGATCAGCGATGAGCGCGGGTCGTTTCAGACGTATCGAACTGGTCCGGGGCGCTTGGGGCGCAGCGCTTCTCGTCGCGCCGCAGCAGGTTCTGGGGACTGTGCACAACGTCAAAGTCGATACCAAGGCCGTAGTCGTCGCCAGAATTCTCGGCGCACGCCAATTGACCCAGGCAGTGCTATCCGGATTTCGGCCCACTGCAGAGGTTCTGGCGATGGGCGTGTGGGTCGACTCGTTGCATGCGCTGACAGCGCTCGGGCTCGCGGTCGTCGACCGGTCCCGCGTCCGCGCGGGTATCACCGACACTGCGATCGCCGCCGTGTGGGGTGCGGCGGGGTACCGCGACCTTGTTCATTCGGAGCCGACATCGCCTTCGCACCAACGGATCCGCGACAAGTTGGCCCGCGCCGTGCTGTCGGTGGTTCCCGGCGGACAGTTTCTGCGTAGCCGCGTCTACCGCGGATAGCCGGCGAGCCGGTGCGCTGCCTCGAACATCAGCGCATGCACGAACGCCTGCGGGAAATTGCCCCGAAGCTGACGCTGGTCGACGTCGAACTCCTCGGTGAACAAGCCCGGCGGGCCGCACCCTGCACGGTTGCGTTCGAACCAGCGAGCCGCGTCGACGGCGTTGCCCTGTTGGTTCTCTGCCAGAGCCATCAAGAAGCCGCACAACAGAAATGCGCCCTCTGCTTCGCCCAGGGGCCGCTCGTCGTGGCGGAATCGGTAGAGGTAGTGCTGCTCACAGAGCTCGGCGCGCACGGCGTCGAGGGTCGCGACGCTACGCGGATCTGCGAAGGGCACCGCGCCTCTGATTGCAGGCAGCAGCAACGCGGCGTCGACACGCGTGTCGTTGCTGGCGCGTTGCCACCGCCCCGAGGGGTGCAAGCAGTCACCGGTGGTGTCCTCGACGATGGCATCGGCGAAGTCTGCCCAGTCGGCGGCCTTGGCGGCCGGGGCAAACGGCGCCACCGCGCGCAACCCGGCCGCACAGATCAACCGCGAATGCGCCCAGCGCGCGTCGTCGAGTTCCCAGATTCCGGCGTCGGCCTCCGTCCACCGCGCGCGGATGGCGTCGACGGCGGTCTCGATCGCCTGCCATCGTTGGCGGTCGAGCCGATCGAGCTGTCCGGCGTTGGCGAACAGCAGCAGTGCCTCACCGAACGCGTCGAGCTGGAACTGTTGGTTGACCCAGTTCCCGGTCCTGACCTTCGCTCCCGGGTAGCCGGGAAGTGGCAGTTTCTTCTCGTCAGGCACCCGACCGCCCGTCACGATATATGCCGGCTTGAGTTGCGGTCCGTCGGCGAGGATGCGTTCGCCGACGAAATCGACTGCGGCGTCCAGCAGTTCGCATTCACCGCTCACCGCGACCGCTTCGCCGGCATAGCACTGGTCGCGGATCCAGGCATATCGGTAGTCGTAGTTGGTGCCTCTGTCGGCGCGTTCGGGCAGCGATGTCGTCGCGGCGGCCACCATTCCGCCGCCGTGACTCGTCAAGCCGCGCAATACCGCGTAGGCATGGCGGGCATCATTATCGGCCAGCGAACCGTCGAACGCGGGAACGGTTTCACGCCATGCCCTTTCGGTTGCATCCCAGCGTGCGGCGGGGTCAATCGGCTGACGCGGAATGGGTGCATCGCTCAACTCGAGGGTCATATCGTGGAAAGCGCCCTCACGGACTTTGACCACCGCCTCGGCTATGCCGTCCTCCTGAATATGGATGTCCGAGTCCGGGTTCCAGCGCAACCGCACAGGCCCGGATGTGGCCGTCAACCGACCATCGCTCGCACCTTCGACCGTCATCGGATGCGTTCCGAAGTCGGCCCGGACGGCCAGCCGGGCGCGCACTTCGGCGTCGCCGTCAACGGCGAGGACACGCCGCAGTAAGACCGCGGTGTGCGGGTCACCTGGAAACGCCAGAGCCTCACGGCATTCGATGACGCCGGTGGTGGTCACCCAACGCGATCGCCAGATCAGCGACCGCTCTTCGTAATATCCGCCCCAGACGTACCGCGGGGCGACAGGACTGACGGAGTAGCCGCCTGCGCCTCCGAGGAGCGCGGAAAACACTGCCGGAGAATCCCATCGGGGAAAGCACAGCCACGCATAATCGCCCTGCGGACCGGCCAACGCACCTCGTTCACCGTCGGCCAGTAGCGAGTATTCCCGCAGCACGTGCGGCGGGAACATCGCGGCGGATTCAGCAGGCTCGGCCAATCAGCGCGACCACCCTCTGATGGCTCGCATCGTCGCGGCCGCGGCAGCCCCGACGGCGGCACCGGCGCCCGCGAGCAGCAGGCCGTGGTGATGCGACGCCCACAGTTGCGGACTGCGCTTCTTCGCGCGGTCGTCGAAGCTGCCGTGTGCGGTGTAGTCGTGGCCGTCACTGCCGTCGGCGGGCTGCCACAGGTTCG
Organism: Mycobacterium sp.; assembly: GCA_036558625.1. Lineage (GTDB taxonomy): Bacteria > Actinomycetota > Actinomycetes > Mycobacteriales > Mycobacteriaceae > Mycobacterium. Next base: position 4,581 of record DATBFF010000114.1, read on the forward strand.
TGCGGGGCTGCGCCGGCGTCGGCCGGTCAACCTGCTGGGACTTGTAGCCGGTGCGTGCGAGATATCGGTCGAGGATGCCGGGCGCCAGCGCATTGGCCGCCAGCGTGCCCACGGTGCTGGCCCCGACCCAGTACTCACGTCGCCTGGGATGGTCGGCGGCATAGACGACGCCGCGGGCCGCGACTTCGGGTTGGTAGATGGGTGGTACCGGCTGCGGGGGCTTGGGAAGGCGGTTGATGACCCAGTCGAACTGGGGGGTGTTGACTGCCGGCATCTGGACCATGGTGACGCGGACTTTACTGTGGCGGTGCAGCAGTTCGCACCGCAGCGATTCGTGAAATCCCTGGACGGCGTGTCGGGAGCCGCAGTAGGCGCTTTGCAGCGGAATTCCGCGGTAGGCAAGTGCAGAGCCGACGTGGACGATCGTGCCGGCGTCGCGCGGCAGCATCCGGCGCAGGGCGGCCATGGTGCCGTACACGTAGCCCAGATAGTTGACCTCGGTGACGCGTTTGAATTCGGCCGGTTCGATGTCGGTGAACTCCGCGAACACCGACGTGAACGCCACATTCACCCACACGTCGATCGGCCCGAACGTCTCCTCGGTGCGAGTCGCCGCCGCCTCCACCTGATCGGGGTCCGAGACGTCGGTGGGCAGGGTCAGGGCCTCTCCCCCGGCGTCCTTGACGTCGGCGGCGGCCCCGGCCAAGCCGGCTTCACCGCGCGCAACGAGGGCCACTTTCGCGCCACGGGCGGCGAAGGCCTGCGCAGAGGCGCGGCCAATCCCGGCGCTGGCGCCGGTGACGACGACCACTTGCCCACTCTTGGCGTCCTTCACCACTGAAACCTCCCTTGGCCCGTGGGAAGGAAATTCCCGGATGGGGCGGCAGTAAACGTGATTGCTCGCACCACCACCCGCAGTGCATCCGCTGTCGACCGCTCTGCCACGCTTGGCCGGTGCGCATCGAACGGCTCGGCGATTTGGGTGACGGCCCGTCGGTGCTGGGCGCAGTGGCCTCGGATGCCGCAGCCCGCCCGGCCGCACTGTTCGGCGAGTGGTTCGGTTCGCGTGCGGTGATCGCCCCCGCGGTCGTCGCCGCACCGGTGTCGCGGTGCGACGTGTTCGCAACGGGCGCAGGCGCTGCGGGTGACGTGATCGGCGGTGGCTGGTTCGGCTATCTGTCCTATCCCGACGCCGGCGCCGACGGCCGTCCGCCGCGGATTCCGGAAGCCGCCGGCGGCTGGGCCGACTACGTGCTGCGCCAGGACAGCGACGAAACCTGGTGGTACGAAAGCCTTTCGGGCGCACCGATGCCGGCGTGGCTGGCGCAGACACTATCGACCAGACCCAACCGGTCGTCGACGTGCCGCGTCGAGTGGGCGGCCGCCGACCGTGTTGCCCACCGCGCCGGGGTGTTGGCATGCCTCGACGCGATCACAGCGGGCGAGGTGTACCAGGCGTGTGTGTGCACGCAGTTCACGGGCACAGCAGACGGCTCGCCCGTCGACTTCTTCATCGAGGCGGTCGCCAGAACCACGCCCGCCCGCGCGGCGTTCGTCGCCGGCGATTGGGGCGCGGTGGCGTCGCTGTCGCCGGAACTGTTTCTCAGCCGCCACGGCGACACTGGAGCAGGACGGCCGGCGACACATGACACCGGAGCAGGACGGCCTGCGACATTCGACACCGTGACGTCGTGCCCGATCAAGGGCACGGTGCCGGCCTGGGCCGCGCCGTCGGCGCTTCTGGAGTCGGCGAAGGACGTCGCAGAGAACATCATGATCGTCGATCTGGTCCGCAACGACCTGGGCCGGGTGGGTCGCGTCGGCAGCGTGACGACGCCCGAACTGCTGGCGGTGCGGCCGGCGCCCGGCGTATGGCATCTGGTGTCCACGGTGTCGGCCCGCGTGCCCGTCGATATCCCGATGGCGGCCGTGCTCGACGCGACGTTCCCGCCCGCCTCGGTGACCGGAACGCCGAAAACCCGTGCCCGTCAGCTGCTTTCGCAGTGGGAGCCGTGCCGGCGTGGAATCTTCTGCGGCACAATCGGGTTGGCGTCACCCGTCGCCGGCACCGAGCTGAACGTCGCGATTCGCACGGTCGAGTTCGACGCGCACGGCGCGGCGGTTCTCGGCGTCGGCGGCGGGATCACCGCCGACTCGGATCCCGACAGCGAGTGGGACGAGTGCCTACACAAGGCGGCGCCGTTGCTCTACGCCCTGGACCGCAGCACCGCGTCGTAAAGCTCGCGGCGCGACGGTGCGCCCGGATTCGCCGCGACCACTTGTGCGCAGGCGTCTTTGACGCGCATGCCGTCGCCGACCAAGACGCCGACCTCAGCGACCAGCGCGGCCGTGTCAGCGGACGGCTGCGCACCCGCGAGCACCACAGTGATCTCGCCGAGTACGCCGCCGGCAGCCCAGTCCGCCAACTCCGACAGCGAGCCCCGCACCACTTCCTCGTGCACCTTCGTCAGCTCGCGGCAGACGACTGCGCGACGCGACGGACCAAGCGTGGCCACCGCGTCCGCCAAGCAGCCGGCGAGCCGGCGTGGGGATTCGAAGAACACGCATGTCCGCGGCTCGACGGCCAACGTAGCCAACCACGTCCGGCGGCCCTTACGGGGTGCGAACCCTTCGAAGCAGAACTTCTCCGCAGGCAGCCCGGAGACCGCCAGCGCCGTCGTCACCGCCGACGGGCCAGGCAAGCACGTCACCGGAATTCCCTCGGCAATGCACGTCGTCACCAGTCGGTACCCGGGATCGCTGACCAGCGGCATGCCGGCGTCGGTGACGGCCAATACCGTTGCCCCGGCCTTCATCTCCGCGACCAGTCCCGGCACGCGGGTTGTCTCGTTCTGGTCGAACAGGCTCAGCACCTTGGCGCTGATGTTCACCTCGAGTGCTCGGGCCAGGATGCGCACGCGACGGGTGTCTTCGGCCGCCACGATGTCTGCGGTGCCGAGTGCAGACACCAGTCGCGCCGAAGCGTCCAACGGCTGACCCAGCGGCGTTGCGCCCAGCAGCAGTCGGCCACGGGCCGGGGATGAGCCGCGTGCGCGAAGAACAGACGACACTGCGACAGCCTACGATCGCCCTGTGACCGTGGCTGACGTCGAGCAGCGCGAGGCCCCGACGATCAGCCCGGGCCCGCACGAGCCCGTCGCCGACTTCGGGCCGACCGATCGGCTGCAAGGCTGGGCGATGACGGGGGTGGTCGCGGCGCTGGCCGCGATCACGAGGTTCATCAAGCTCGCACAGCCCACCGACGCCGGGACGCCGATCTTCGACGAGAAGCACTACGCGCCGCAGGCGTGGCAGATGTTGTTCAACGGGGGCGTCGCGGACAACCCGGGCTTCGGGCTCGTCGTGCATCCGCCCGTCGGCAAGTTCTTGATCGCGATCGGCGAGTGGATCTTCGGTTACAACGGCGTGGGCTGGCGGTTCAGCGGAGCGCTTGCCGGGGTGGTCATGGTGGTGCTGGTCGCGCGGACGGCACGGCGGATGAGCCGTTCGACATTGGTGGGCGGCATCGCGGGTCTGCTGGTGACCGCCGACGGGGTCAGTTTCGTGACCTCGCGGACCGCACTGCTCGACGGATTCCTGACCACGTTCGTCGTTGCGGCGTTCGCCGCGCTGATCGTCGATCGCGACCAGGTTCGGGCTCGCATGCATGTCGCGTTTATCGAGGGTCGCATCGACGAAACCCCTTGGGGACCACGGCTTGGCGTGCGGTGGTGGCGGTTCGGAGCCGGCGTGCTGTTGGGTTTGGCGTTCGCAACCAAGTGGTCAGGGCTGTACTTCATGGTGTTCTTCGCGGTGCTGTCGCTGGCGTTCGACGTCGCCGCACGCAAGCAGTACCAGGTGCCGAGGCCGTGGATGGGTGTGCTGCGCCGTGACCTCGCGCCGACCGCGTACGTGACAGCGGTGATCCCGTTCGCGGTGTACATGGCTTCCTACGCACCGTGGTTCGCGTCCGAGACCGCCGTCGACCGCTACGAAGTGGGCCATTCGATCGGGCCCGGTGGGCTGCTGCCGGATGCGGTCCGCTCGTTGTGGCACTACACGTACGGCGTCTACAAGTTCCACGCCGGGCTGACCAACGCCGCAGGCAACTTTCACCCGTGGGAGTCGAAGCCCTGGGCGTGGCCGATGTCGCTGCGCCCGGTGCTTTATGCGATCGACCAGCAGAACGTGCCCGGCTGCGGGAGCCAGTCATGCGTGAAGGCGGTCATGCTGGTGGGCACGCCGGCGCTGTGGTGGGTCGCAGTGCCGGTGCTGGCATGGGCGCTGTGGCGCGCGGCCGTCAAGCACGACTGGCGCTACGCGGCGGTGCTCGTCGGCTACGGCGCGGGATGGCTGCCGTGGTTCGCCGACATCGACAGGCAGATGTACTTCTTCTATGCCGCGCCGATGGCGCCGTTCCTCGTCCTCGCGGTCGCGATGATCCTCGGCGACATCGTGCATCAACCGGGGCAGTCGCGAGAACGGCGAACGCTGGGATTGCTGGTCGCAAGTTTCTACGTCGCGCTCGTCATCGCAAACTTCGCGTGGCTGTTTCCCGTGATGACCGGCATTCCGATCTCGCAGGCGACTTGGAACATGGAGATCTGGCTTCCCAGCTGGCGCTGACCCGTTCGCCGGCTTGTTTTTGCATCCACGGCTGTGGTTCGGCGCTATCCACAGCCCTAGCCGCAATCTTCAGGCCCGGCAGCTGAAATGTCGGCCCTCATCGACAGCATCACGGCATGTGCGAAGTTCTGGTGGGCAGCGAGATACTCGCTCTCGGTGCGCTCACTCGCGGCCGGTTGAGGTGGAACTACCGTGCGGTCTTCCCTGACATCTACGTCTCGAAGACTGCGGGTCCATCGCTTCAGCTCAATACCGTCGGGGCCTGGCTATGGTCTGGCCGCGACGGCGTAGTTGCGGGGCGCGCCGCAGCCGCACTGCATGGTGCGCGGTGGATCGACGCGGCCACGCCGATCGAGATGATCTGGCGATGCGGGCGTCCGCCGAACGGAATCGTCGTGCGAAACGAACGGATAGATGCCGACGAGGTCGTGGAGATCGCTGGGCTTCCAGTCACGTCAGTAGAACGCACGGCGATGGACCTGGCCCGGCACCTACCGCGTGACCTCGCTGTTAGGCACCTCGACGCGTTGGCAAACGCAACCGACGTCAAGGCTGCCAACGTCCTACTTCTCGCCGAACGCCACCGTCGCGCCCGCGGATTACCTCGCGCGCGAGTCACTTTGGCACTCATGGACGGCGGCGCGCAGTCGCCACAAGAGACTCGGATACGGCTCATACTGATTGACGACGGACTGCCGGCCCCGAGGACGCAGGTACGTGTCACCGACGGAGTCAACGAGGCATTCATTGATATGGGCTATGACGAGCCGAAGGTGGGCCTGGATTACGAAGGCAAGCACCACGCCGACAATCGTGGGCAATACGTCTACGACATCGGTCGCGCAGAGTTGATTGACGGCCAAGGCTGGAACGACATCCGCGTCGTCGCCGAACATAGTCGGCAATTCATCCTGTATCGGGTACGCGAGGCGTTCACGCGGCGGGGCTGGGAGCCGCCGAGATTGCGCTGAGGGCTGCTGAATCCGCGGGACCACAGCCCTGTATGCAATTTCCACGCAGGCGCAAACCTAGACAGCGTCGCGGGCGGCCGGGCAGGCCATGCATCGTGGGCCACCGCGACCTGTGCCCAACTCCGACGCCGCAATCGCCAACACTTCGATGCCGAAATGTTGGAGCCTTGAGTTGGTTTCGATGTTGCGCTCGTAGGCGACGACCACACCGGGCGCTACCGCAAGCGTGTTGTTGCCGTCGTCCCACTGCTCGCGTTCAGCCGTCACCGGATCCAGCCCGGTGTCGATGACGCGCAGCCGGTCGATGCCCATCGCTGCGGCCGCCGCGTCGACGAATGGCGCCGCGTCGGTGATCTGCACCCCAGTAGGTGTGCGGGTGATCGTGAACGCCGAGAGCGTGTCGACGATCTTCGGGTACATCAGCACCGCGTCGACGTCGACCATCGTGCAGACCGTGTCCAGGTGCATCTGCGCCCGCTCCTGCGCAATCGGCACCGCCAGCACGGCCTCGGCAAGGTTGTCGTCGAACAGACTGCGCGCCAACGCCTCTGCACCCGCCGGCGTAGTGCGCTCCCCGACCCCGACGGCTATCACACCCGGCGCCAGCAGCAACACGTCGCCGCCTTCCACCGGTGCGGTGTGTGACTCGTATGCCCGCCGCACCCCGGTGAACCGCGGGTGGTGAGCGTAGATGATGTCGGTCAGCGACGTCTCGCGCGCTCGCGCCGGCAACGCCAGCGACGTGATCGCCACTCGGGGGCCAATCCAGAACGAGGAGTCACGGGTGAACACCAGGTTGGGCAGTGGGTCGATGACGAAATCGGCGCCGTGATGCATGCGCCGCACCAGTGAGATCTCCGCCGACCCGCTGAACGGCAGTTCGTCGAACGTCATCCCCGCAATGAGCACCCGCGCCAACGCCGGCGGGTCCAGCCCACGTAGGTACTCTGAAAGCTCTTGTGCCAGTGGATGTCCCAGCCGACGAGCATCCACCGCCGCGCCGATGCCGTGCATCCGGGCGGCCCCACTGACCAGCGCTTCGGTCAGCAGGTCGCCCAACAGCATCACCTCGACACCGCGCTCGCGCAGCAGCGAGGCAAACGCGTCGTGCTCCTCCTGTGCGCGTGACACCCAGGGCAGGCCGTCGAACAGCAGCGCGTCGTTGTTACGCGGTGTCAGCCGCTGCAATTCCGGACCCGGACGGTGCAGGATGGCCGCTCGCAGCGTTCCCACTTCGGTGGTCACGCCCAACCCGGTCACGGCTAGCACCGTATCGCGCGGGCCCTACCTGAACTATCGTTGAGATGGAATGGACGAGCACGTGCTCACACCCGGCGAGCTGGCACAGCGCAGCGGCGTTGCGATCTCCGCGCTGCACTTCTACGAGCGCGAAGGACTCATCGTCAGCCACCGCACGTCGGGCAATCAGCGCCGCTACACCCGCGACACCTTGCGCCGGGTGGCGTTCATCCGCATGTCGCAGCGCTTGGGCATCCCGCTGGCCAAAGTCGGCCGCGCGCTGGCCACCCTGCCCACCAACCGGGTGCCGACCAGCAAGGACTGGGCACGGCTCTCGGCGGGCTGGCGCCAAGACCTCGACGACCGCATCGTGCACCTCCAGCGCCTGCGTGACAATCTCGCCGACTGCATCGGCTGCGGCTGCCTGAGCCTGCGCAGCTGCGCGCTGTTCAACCCCGGCGACGTTCTCGCTTCGCAGGGCCCGGGCGCGGTGCGGCTCTGAGCTGATCGAACACCAGTGCGATAGACTGGATGGCATGCACGCGGTTCAAGCCGCGCTGTTCGAGCAGCGCGAACGTCTCCGCCTTCGCGGCGGCGCGTGGGTCGACATCTGCTCGGATTGGCTCTCCGACGGCGCCTCGCTGTTCGACGAGCTGCTCGAGACGACGCCCTGGCATGCTGAACGCCGCCCGATGTACGACCGCGTCGTCGACGTGCCGCGGCTACTCAGCTTCCACGATCTTGCCAACGGCGACGCCGCCCCGCACCCGCGCATCGTCGACCTGCGGGACCGCCTCAACGACATCTACGGCGACGAGCTCGGCGAGCCGTTCACCACCGCGGGCCTGTGTCTGTACCGCGACGGCCACGACAGCGTCGCCTGGCACGGCGACAAAATAGGCCGGGGCCGCGCCGAGGACACCATGGTCGCGATCGTCAGCCTCGGAGCCACCCGCGTTCTTGCGTTACGGCCGAAAGGTGGCGGCGCGGCGCTGCGATTCCCTCAGGCGCACGGCGACCTACTGGTGATGGGCGGCTCCTGCCAGCGGACGTGGGAACATTCGGTGCCCAAGACCGCCAAGCCGTGTGGACCGCGGATCAGTATCCAGTTCCGCCCGCACAACGTGCGCTAGCTGGGGCGCTCTACTCTTCGCGCGAGCGCTCATCGCCGGACTGCCGCGACCGTATCGGTCAAGAGCTGTTGTGCGCGTTGCACATTCACGGCAGGCACCGGCTGGTTCGGCGCGGGAAGCGGATTGGCGGTGACGACCACCAGGTAGTCGCCAAGGTAGGCGACGTAGGTGTAGAGCTCGCCCGACGCATTGGCCGTCTGCAGCTGTCGATGCTTACCACTGGTCGGCACTCCGTCGATGTGAGGCGCGTCCACGACGTCGACGACTCCGCGTACGTCACCACCGCTGAACGTGACATGCCGGCATTTGTCGACGACGCCGGCGTCGTAGCGCACCGGTTCGGACGTCTCGAGCGCCATAGCGATGAAGCGGTTCCCCTCGCCCTCGGCGGACAGCGTGGCGATGTTGCCCTTCAGCCCGGACGGCAACGTCCACGCGTACTTGGCGCAGTCGGGTGGCGTCCAGGTGAGCCCCTGTTGGAACTGGATGGGGGACAAGAGCTTTGGATCAATGGCGGTCTTGCCGATGGTATTCACCTTGAACGGTGGCAGGAACGTCGACTTGACCGAGACAACCTTGCCGATGTCAACAGTCGGCGCCGCGGAGGTCGTGGTCGAAGCCTCGGGTGATCCCCCGCCCGAGCAACCGCCGAGCACCAGGGCACTGAGGAGCGCAATAAGCATCGCAGGCAAGCGCATTCGCGCAAATGTACCGAATCGAGGGAGCCTAGCCACGCAACACCGCGACGGCCTTCGCCAGGAATGTCGACGCGAGGTCCGGCGGCAACTGTGACGGGCCAGAGCCCGGGTCCACGACCACGGTGACGAACGCGACGTATGTCCCGAGGTAGGCCGTGACGGTCGTGGCCCGCAAGTCGGTTTCGTTGCCGCCCTCGACAATCGTGCGGATCGCGCTGACCATGCCGATGGTGGGCAGCCCGTCAATCGCGGCGGCGTCGAATCTGTTGACCACCGCGGTGGTGCGTCCGGAGTCCATCGACCAGTGGCTGCACGAGTCGACGGTGTGCGGGTCGGGGCCTGATCGTCCTGAAGCGACGGCAACGTAGATGATGCCGCCGTTGCCCGACCCGGACAGCCCGACGGGTGCCGGAGCATCGTCTGCGGCCGGGTCGGCCAACGACGCGCACTGCGCCGGCTCCGAGGACCACCCGGGCCGCAGGCCCCAGAACTTCGCAGGCGACGCCGTACCCCGGATCTCCGACACCTCATAGCCCGGCGGAAACGCGCCACGCAAGCGGCGGATGTTTGCCGGCTCAACGTGAATGGACCCCGTCGTCACCGGCGCCGACGTACTCCTCGGAGGAGCGGGGGCCGGCGCTGAGCACGCGGCGCCGAGCAGCACCGTGAGCACGGTGAACCGGTGCAGGCGCACGCCCGTTGATATCACGTGGGGCGTACACAGTGAGTACGCTGGATTTCATCAGGCAAGGAGGCCGGCTGTGCGCACGGCATCAACCCTCGCCGCGTCGGCGGTGGCGATCGGCTGCGTGCTGACGGCTGGAAGCGTGACGGCATCAGCCGAGCCGTCCGCACAGGACACCATCAACTATTGGCAGCAGCAGGGCTACCACGTCAACATCGACCGCGTCGGCAGCGCCCCGATCCAGGACTGCGTCGTCACCGGTGTCCGCAATCCGAACACGATCACCCGACTGGTCAGAGTCAACCGCAGAGGGGTCGGAGACCAACCCACCTACCTGGTGCCGGTGATCGTCAGCAAGACCGTCCAGGTCTCGCTGTATTGCGCGAAGTAGCGAGCGTCATTCGAACGCCCTGATGACTTGTCGTGCGACATCCTCGATGTCCTTGAGGTGCTTGATCTTTGGCAGCTTGTTGGGCTCTGGGACGTCGATGGTGGCGGCGACGACGCCGGGCTCTTCGCGAATCCACTGCGCGTCAAGGCGGTCCAGTAGTGCGCGGGCGGGCAGATTGTCCGACAGCACCCGCGCCTGAAACCGCTCGACACCATCCACCCGTGCCGCCACCGCCAACGCGCTGAACAGCAGCGTGCCGATGCCGCGGCCCTGGTACGCGTCCGCCACCGTGAACGCAATCTCGGCGACGGTCGGGTCGTTCGGGTCGCGCACGAACCGCCCGTCGGCGATCACCGGACCGTCGTCTCCGTCAGTGACCATCCAGACGAAATGATCGACGTAGTCCACCTCGAAGAGGTAGGTCAGCACCGTTTCGGTAGGAGTGCGGACCGACAGGAAACGGCGATACAGCGTTTCCGGCGAGAACATCACGCGCCCGTGTGCGACCCGCTGTGTGTCGCCGGGCAGCGCCGGTCGCAGCATCAGTTCGGTGCCGTCGCGGGCTTCGATCGGGACGGGCGTGACGAAAGCGGCCAGTCGTTGTCGCGCGGTTCGCACCAACTGAGTGGCGATGCCGGGGATCTCGAGTAGACGCTGGAATGCCGGCTCGTAGCCGACGTAACCGTCGACGTCGTCGGTCGCGATGACGGTCGCGGTGCGCGTCGCGTGACGTAGCAGGGCGATCTCACCGAGCAGACCGCCGGATAGGAAGGCCACCAGTGTGCGGCCGTCATCGTCGGTGTGGCGGACCTCGACCTCGCCGCTGGCGAGGATCAAGAACGACAGTGCTTTCTCACCCTGCCGCATGAGCACCTCGCCCTGCGGTGCACGGAGCGGGGTCAGCTCGGCGGCCAGCGCGGTCAACTCGCCGCCGGCGATGCCGGTGAAAACCGGAAGTGCGCCGAGTTCTTTGGCGGCGACGGCCATCCAGATGTCCCTCCGCAGGGTGCTGCCGACGATATTGGCCCGAATTTTTCTTGTCGAGTATTAGCACTCACGTCATCAGAGTGCTAATCTAGTCGGTGCACAGTTTGATCGGCTGCCCGCCAGGGTGGCGGGCTCCGCGTGATGTAGGAGGTGACTGCTGTGCTTCGTTTTGATCCGTTCAGCGACATTGATGCGTTCACCCGCAGCTGGCTCACCGGCGAGGCCGGATCGGCCCGCAGTCCTCGGTTCATGCCGATGGATCTCTACAAAGTCGAAGACCACTACGTGCTGACGGCTGACCTGCCCGGCGTCGACCCGGGTTCGGTCGACGTCAACGTCGACAACGGCACGCTGACCGTGACGGCCCATCGAACCGCACAACCGGCCGAGGACGCCGTGCAGTGGCTCGCCAACGAGCGGTTCTTCGGCACCTACCGGCGCCAGTTGTCGCTCGGCGACGGCGTGGATGCCTCCGCCATCTCGGCGACTTACGAGAACGGCGTGCTGTCGATCACGATTCCGCTCGCCGAACGCGCGAAGCCGCGCCGCATCGACGTGACCAACGCGGGCTCAGCGAAGTCGATTGAGCCCACGACCGTCGACGCGTCGTAAGCGCGGTCCCGCACGGAACCCGCAGCCGAACAACCGGCTGCGGGTTCTGATGCGCGGGCGACCCTGACACACTGCACAGATGCTGCAACGCATCGTCGCCCGCTTTGGCGACGAGGGCTGGTCGCTGCTTCAGATCGCGCGCGCCGGGTTGTTGCGCCCGATGTCCCCGCGCGGCCTGGCCAGGGTGCTGCGGGCGTTGCACCATTACGGCGAATTCGGTGCTGCGCTCACCCTGGCGGTGGTGCGCGGCCGCGACGGCATCGGCTTGGTCGACGAGCGCGGCGCGTTGACGTTCGGCGACATCGATCGTCGGTCCAACGCGTTGGCCAACCAGTTCAGATCCATGGGGCTCAAACCCGGTTCGGGTGTTGCGATCCTGGCGCGAAATCATCGCGGGCTCATCGATGCCCTGTTCGCCGGAACCAAAGCCGGTGCACGAATCATCCTGCTAAACACCGACTTTGGCGGCGAGCAGCTGCGCGACGTGCTCACCCGGGAGCGCGCTGAGCTGCTGGTGTACGACGAGGAGTACGCCTCTACGGTGGCTGAGCTCGACATCGTGAAGCTCCGCGCCTGGGTTGAGCTGCCGGGCCCGGACACACTCGATGCCTTGATTGACCGCGGCGATCCGTCAGCGCCGCCGGACCCCGGGGGGAAACCGAAGGTCGTCATCCTCACCAGCGGAACCTCGGGACCGCCCAAAGGCGCCACCCGTTCGGTGCCGATGTCTTTGGTGCCGCTGGCCGGCCTGCTCGAAAAGGCACCGTTTCGGGTGGGGGAAGTCACCCAATGTGCCACGCCGCTGTTTCATTCACTGGGCTTCGGTCATCTGATGTTCGCGCTACTGCTGAATTCGACGCTGGTGGTACGCCGAAAGTTCGATCCTCGCCAGACGCTGGAAAGCGTTGCCGCACACCGTGCGACGGGGTTGATCGTGGTGCCGGTGATGCTGCGCCGGATTCTCGACGTTGTCGCGGATTACGACGTGTCGACGCTGCGGATCGTTTTCGTCGCCGGCTCGCAGCTGGGCGCGCCGCTGTGTGCCAGCGCGATGGAGGCCTTCGGCCCGGTGGTCTACAACCTCTACGGCTCAACGGAAGTCGCATACGCCACGGTCGCGACTCCGCAGGATCTCGCGGCGGAACCCGGTTGTGTCGGCAAGGTGGTGCGCGGCGGCGTTGTGAAGATTCTCGACGAAGCCGGCCATGAGGTCCAAGCCGGCACGACCGGGCGCATCTTCGTCGGCAACAGCGTCCAGTTCGACGGGTACACCGGTGGCGGCGGCAAGGAGATGATCCGGGGCCTGATGAGTAGCGGCGATGTCGGCCATTTCGACAGTGCAGGACGGCTTTTCGTCGACGGCCGTGACGACGAGATGATCGTCTCGGGCGGCGAGAACGTGTTTCCGGGAGAGGTGGAGGACACGCTGGTCAGCCATCCCGACGTCGTCGAGGCTGCAGTGGTCGCCGTCGACGATGACGAATACGGGCAGCGACTGCGCAGCTTCGTGGTGGTACGACAGGACGCCGCGTTGTCCGAGCAGGATGTCAAGGATTACGTGCGCGGCCGGCTCGCCCGGTTCAAGGTGCCGCGCGACGTACGGTTCGTCGACGAACTGCCACGCAATCCGACCGGCAAGGTTCTCAAGCGCGAACTCGGCACCGAATGAGTGCGCTACGCCAATTCGTCGGGACGATTCCAGTCCACGCCGAACCGAGCGAAGTCACTGTCGTAACTGACGATGCTCACGGTAGGTTCGACGGATGCTCGGTCGCACAGCCGTACTCGCAGGCGTGGCCATCGTCGCGGGGTTCGCCTCATCCTCCGTCGCGCCTGCTCACGCCGACGCCGTCCTTGACGGCACCTACCGGCTGGACTTCGACGGCGCGAATCGGACCATCAGCGGCGCGCCGAGCGCCACCCCGAACACGTCGGCGACGTATTCGTTTACATCGTCATGCTCGGCAGACGGCTGCATCGCCTACGCCACGCTTCTGAACACCAACGACACCGAAGCCGTCTCGGCGCACAACCCCGATCTGACACTGAACTTCGCCGACGGCGCCTGGCGGCTGTCGCTGCCCTACGACTCACCGTGCGAGGTGGGTGGCAGCAGAAATCAGCTGCTGAGTTGGTCGCTCACACCGCAGGCCGGCAACGACGCGCTTTCCGGAAACCGGACGGTGGCGAACGTCGGCGGTTCCTGCCCGGGGGACGACACCGGAGAGATGTCGCAGCCGATCACCGCGACACGGGTGGGCACCGCCGCACCGGGTGTGCTCCCCATGCCGGGCGTCCCGGGGCCGCTGCCCGGCGGGTTGGCCAAGTTCCCGATCCCCTAAGGCCGCCGTTTTCCGGGCCGATGGCCTGTGCCAACATGCTCATGACACTCGGGAACTGCGGAGGTTGTGATGAACGCAGAACAGTACGAAAAGATGGCGAAGGATGCCGGCTTCGTCGCCGCTTTGGACCAGAGCGGAGGCAGCACCCCGAAGGCGCTCAAGCTCTATGGCATCGGCGAAGACGAGTACTCCGGCGACGACGAGATGTTCGAGTTGGTGCACGAGATGCGCACCCGCATCATCACCAGCCCCAGTTTCGACGGCAGCCGCATCCTGGCGGCGATCCTGTTCGAAAACACGATGGATCGCGACATCGAGGGGCGTCCTACCGCCGACTACCTGTGGAACGTCAAGCGGATCGTGCCGATTCTCAAGGTGGACAAGGGATTAGCCGACGAAGCCGACGGCGCCAAGGTGATGAAGCCAATGCCGGGCCTCGATGACCTCTTGGCCCGCGCCGTCGAGAAAGGCATTTTCGGCACCAAGATGCGCTCGTTCATCACGCTGCCCGGCAAGGGGCTCGACGCGGTCGTCGCGCAGCAGTTCGAGGTGGCACGGCAGATCCTGGGCGCCGGACTGGTGCCGATCATCGAACCCGAAGTCGACATCCACAGCCCGCAGAAGGGCAAGGCCGAAAAACAGCTGAAGGCCGGGCTTCTCGACGGCGTCAACTCCCTCGGCAGCGAGCAGACCGTCATGCTGAAGCTCACGCTGCCCGACACCGAGGACCTCTACTCCGAGCTCGTCGAGCATCCGCGGGTTCTGCGAGTGCTGGCGCTGTCCGGCGGCTACAGCCGCGACGACGCCTGCGCGCGCTTGGCCCGCAACCGCGGCGTCATCGCCAGCTTCTCGCGCGCGCTGACCGAGGGATTGACTGCCCAGCAAAGTTCCGATGAGTTCGACGCGGTGCTGGACAAGTCGATCGCCGAAATCGCCGCCGCGTCGGCAACCTGAGCGTGAGGTGTTTGCTGGTGTGATACAGATCACACCAGTAGGCGACCTCGCTCCCTACGGTTGCGTCACCGTAGGTTTGCCGTGGTTACGGTTGCGTACGGGTTGCTTTCCCGAGCACACTGCGTGCGATTCCGCGCGTGGAGGGGAAAAGCAGTGGGGCACTACAGAGCCAACGTTCGTGACATCGAATTCAACCTGTTTGAGGTGCTAGGCCTCGGCGACATTCTCGGCTCGGGTCGCTACGCGGATCTGGACGTGGACACCGCTCGCACCATGATCGACGAGGTAGCTCGCCTTGCCGAGGGTCCCGTCGCCGACTCGTTTGCCGACGCCGACCGGAACCCGCCGGTGTTCGACCCCGACCGGCACACCATCACAGTGCCGGCCGAACTGGCAAAGTCGGTGCAGGCGGTCAAGGACGCGGAGTGGTGGCGCATCGGCCTCGCCGACGAAATCGGCGGTGTGGCGGCGCCACGTCCGCTGACGTGGTCGCTGTACGAGATGCTGCTGTGCGCGAACCCGTCGGCGGGCTTTTTCTGGGCGCTGGGTCCGGCGATGGCGCACGCGTTGTCCATCGAGGGAACCGACGAGCAACGGCGTTGGGCGGCAATGGGTCTGGAACGCGGCTGGGCCGCCACGATGGTACTGACCGAACCCGACGCGGGGTCCGATGTCGGCGCGGCGCGTGCCAAGGCCATCGCGCAGCCAGACGGGACATGGCACATCGAGGGCGTCAAGCGGTTCATCTCCGGCGGCGACGTCGGCGACACTGCCGAGAACATGTTTCATCTCGTGCTTGCCCGCCCTGAGGGTGCCGGCCCGGGCACCAAGGGGCTGAGCCTGTTCTACGTACCGAACTACCTCTTCGACCCAGAAACGCTCGAACTAGGCTCCCGCAACGGAGTTTTCGCTACCGGCCTGGAACACAAGATGGGTCTGAAGTCGTCGCCGACGTGCGAATTGACATTCGGCGCGCACGGCGTGCCTGCCGTCGGGTATCTGGTCGGCGACGTGCACAACGGCATCGCGCAGATGTTCACCGTGATCGAGCACGCGCGCATGACGATCGGGATCAAGGCGGCAGGAACGATGTCCACCGGCTACCTCAACGCGTTGGAATATGCGAAGCAGCGGGTACAGGGCGCCGACATGACGCAGATGACCGACAAGAAAGCGCCGCGGGTCACCATCATCCACCACCCGGATGTGCGTCGCAGTCTGATGACGCAGAAGGCCTATGCCGAGGGACTGCGCGCGCTGTACATGTATGCCGCCGCGCACCAGGACACGGATGTGGCACAACGGGTTTCGGGTGCGGATGTCGCGATGGCACACCGCATCGATGATCTGCTGCTGCCGGTGGTCAAGGGCGTCGGCTCGGAGCGGGCGTACGAGGTGCTCACCGAGTCGCTGCAAACTCTGGGTGGATCAGGCTTTCTGCAGGACTACCCGATCGAGCAGTACATCCGCGACGCCAAGATCGACTCGCTCTACGAGGGCACGACGGCGATCCAGGCGCTGGACTTCATCTTCCGCAAGATCGTGCGTGATCGTGGTGAGGCCCTGGCCCACGTCGAAGCCCAGATCACCCGGACGGTCGACACATGTGACGAAGCGCTGCGAGAGACCGCCGAGCTGGTGCGCACGGCGCTCGGTGATGTGCAGGCGATGGCGGGGACGCTGACCGGCTATCTGATGGCAGCATCTGAAAATCCCACGGAAATCTACAAAGTGGGGCTGGCATCGGTCCGGTTCCTGCTCGCGATGGGGGACTTGGTGATCGGTTGGCGGCTGCTGGCACAGGCCGACGTGGCGCATGCCGCCCTGCCCTCAGCTGCGGCCGGCGACGAAACTTTCTACCGCGGAAAAATCGCCACCGCGACGTTCTTCGCCAAGAACATGCTGCCGAAGCTCACCGCGGTCCGCGCCATTGTCGAGACGCTCGACGATGACATCATGGCTCTGCCCGAGTCCGCGTTCTAGCACCCTCCACCGCCGCCGGAACGGTATTCCGCGCGGGAAAGTTCGACTAGCGTCCACGCGGACTACCGTTCCGGCGGATACTGAGGCGTGCTCTTAGACGAGGCTTCGCTGGCGGCTTCGGTCCTGCGGGTGTGCGACGTGGCTGCCTCGGTTCGGTGGTATCGCGAGAAGCTCGGACTGGAACCCGTTCACGTGGGGGCCGACGGCCCGGAGCATCCGATCGCCAGCTATTCGATTGCCGGGTCGGTGGTGTCGTTGTGGCAGCTTCCCGCCGGACAAGCGAGGGCGCGTGGCGACAATGACCGCAACACCTACGTCGTGGTCGTCATGAATTCAGAACTCGAGCCCACGCGGCAGGTGCTGATCGAGCGGGGCGTCGACGTCGGCGAGATCCGCCAGAGCGAGAACAACGAGTTCTTCTGGTTCTACGACCTCGATGACAACCGCTGGGAGCTGAGCCGGCCGCGCAGCTAGTGCTCAATCCCATACGACGTCGAGTCGCGGCGGCGACCGGAACATCAGCCCGCTCACGTAGGGCGACGGCGCTTCAGGATCAAGCCGCAGACCCGGTAGCGCGTCGAAGAGGGCGTTGAGGATCTTGGTGCTCTCCAAGCGTGCCAGATGCATTCCGAGACACACATGCGCGCCGTGACCAAACCCGATGTGCGGCTTGTGCTCCCGGAAGATGTCGAACGACTCCGGATCATCCCATCGGGTCTCGTCGTGGTTCGCGCTGCCCAGGCTTAGCATCATCGTCGCACCCCGCGGAATGGCCACCCCTCCCAACTCGGTGTCGCAGGTGACCTCACGCATGAAGTTCAAAAGTGGCGTCTCCCAACGAATCCCCTCCTCGATCGCCTGCGGCAGCAGATTGCGGTCTTCACGTACCGCCTCGAGCTGATCGGGATGGGTCAGCAGCCCCAACGCCAGGCTGGCCGTCGACCGCGACGTCGTCTCGGCGCCGGCGGGCAGCAGATTGCGCATGAATCCGTAGATCTGCTCGTCGGACATCTTGACGCCGTCGATCTCGGCCTCGGCGAGCACACTGACCATGTCGTCCTTGGGAGCCTTGCGGCGGTCCGCGAGAATTCCGATGAAGTATTCCCTCATCTCCGCCGACGCCCGCATGGCGCACTCCATGTCTCCGCGGAAACCGAGCAGGTCGATGGCCAGCCGGTGAAACTCACCGATGTCCGCCTCCGGCAGGCCCAGCAGGGCCGCGATCACGCGGACCGGGATCGGCATGAACACCTCGTGTACGAGGTCTGCGGCGCTGGCATCGCGGAGCTTCTCGACGGTTCGATTTACCAACGGACCGACGAGTTCGGCATCCCAGCGCCGCATCGAGGACCGTGCGAAGGCGAACTCGTGCAACCTCCGGTACACGGCGTGCTCCGGCTCTTGCATTTCGAGGATGGTCGGCCCCTGCAGCGGTCGCACCACGGCCTCATAGCAACGGGTGCTGAACGTGACGTTGTTTGTGAAGACCGCCTTGACGGTGTCGAACGTGTACGCGGTGAAGGTCGGCGGGCCGTCGCCGCTGTCGGCGCCGACACCCAGTTCAGGCCAGCCCGGGTGCACAGGTGCCTGCGCTCGCAGGGCGCGCAGCAGCGGATACGGTGATGCGTCGCCATCGGCGCCCATGCCGGCATTGAACTTGTCCTGCGCGTCTCGGATTCGCTGCTCGACGTCACCGGTCACGCGGCACCTCCTCCTGACCTCGGCTCAACATACACCCTGTTGGTTGGATGCCACCATGGTGTAGGTTGACTTGTCTGCGGGCGGCCACATACCGAAAGCGCAACCGGGAGTGATCGATTGGTAGTTCGCGTCGTTCAATGGGCAACCGGCGCCGTCGGCCGCGCCGCGCTGCAGGAGCTCGTCGAGAATCCCGACTACCAGCTCGTCGGCGTGCTGGTCTACGACCCCGGCAAAGCGGGCGTCGATGCGGGCGCGCTGTGCGGGCTGAGTGCGGACACCGGCGTGGCGGCGACGACGGACAAGGACGCGATCCTCGCTCTGAACGCCGAGATGGTCATCCACGCCGCCAGCAAGGCCCACGCCGTCGAAACCAACGCCGAGGACATCTGTCGGCTGCTGGCCGCAGGAAGCAGCGTCATCACCACGACGTCCTACAACCACCTGCCCACCTACGGCGCCGA
>DATBFF010000115.1:0-56091 GCA_036558625.1 Mycobacterium sp.
CGCCACGAGTAGGACAACTCGGGGAACCCGTGGGCCAGGAGCACCACCGGCGCTTCGGGGTCGCCGGCTTCGACGACGCGCAACCGCACACCGTTCGTGTCAACTAACCGCTCGGTTGATGTGACCACGGTCTCACCCTAATCCCGCGAAACTCCGGTTTCGCACCAAAGGTGCGAGTGCGACCGTGCGAGACCGGGGTTTCGCAGATTGGCCGTCCGGTTGGTGACGGGCGCCCTATGGCGTCTGGTCGTCGCCGGACGGCGGCGAAGGAAATGCGGTCCAGGACCAATCGCGCAATTTCTCGGGTAGCTCCGGTAGCGCGAAATCGTCTTCGTATGGTGAACATCCAACAGTGCGAGCAATCTCCAACGCCGGTGCCGCGAAGGACGATATGGCGAAGTTGCGGTCGTCGCAGCCGATTGTCACCTCACAATGCCCGGCGATCACCGTCACGTCGTCAACGTATTCGAAGATGAAGATGTATTCGCCTTCTCGGTCGCTGAGTTCTTCGCGAGCGGTCTTCGGGTTGTATGCATCTTCGCCTCGCAGCAGATACTCGCCAATGTGGTCTCGATGCCCGGCGACTGCGGCTATGACATCGTCAAGCGAGCTTACGTAGACAGCAAAGACGGGCAGGCCCGAGCCGGGGTCGCCCCATTTACCAATCCGTTGTCGGCTTCTAGCGGGTTGGGGGTTCCCGTGATATCCACCAAGCGGCTTATTTCTATATAGGGCTCGAGGATTTCTGCGATCCGGCCACGTCGCTGCGTGTAGGACATGAGGGTGAAATCCATTGCTTCTAACTTATCGCTTGAGGTCTTCGGGGAACGCGGTGATGATCTTGCCGTTGGATGCAGACACCACGACGATGGCCCGCCACTGCGGCGGCCCAGTTATGTTCCCTTGGCCATCGATCTGAAAAATCGCGTGGCTTTAGTTGAAAGGTGTCGTTGCTTTGCCGGTACTCGACAGTTTCCGGGTACGACAATGCAGCGGCGATGGCGTAGTCAGCCAGGTAGCGCCAATTTCCCGGCCATAGTCCCGTGTATTCTTGCGGTCCCAGTCACTGCCGTGCTTTTTGGAAATGTGCAAGAAGCCGTAATCGTTGTTCCCGCAATACAATTGGCTGTCACCGCCGGGCAGCGACCGGAAGTCGGCGCTCAGCGGTGCGCGATTGAAGGTTCGGACCACCTTGTTCGGGTCAGCGCCACGCAGCTTGCAGGCACCCCACACTTTGGGTGTGTAGTCCTTCATCGGCACTGGCGGCGGTGGCGGCTCCGCGGGCAGCGGCCCGATGATGGGCGACTCATGGAAAGTAAGCCCGGTGAATCCGGCCGAGGTGTTCCGCAACCTCGAGGCGACGTCCCGATCCAACTCGATCAGCTCGCCGACACTGGCCTTGATACTGTCCGCAAATCCACGGGCCTGCTGCATGCGCACCGCCCGCGCAGGCGCAAACCGGACTTTCATGGTGTCCGAGACGGTCAGGTCCTCGCTGACGTCGAAACCCGCGGACTGCGCGGCTGCCACGGCTGTCAGGGCTCGGCTCCGCGCCGCGTTGATCTCGGTTGAGCCGCTCCGAGCGACTGCTGCTCCGGCAGTGAGGGAATCCACAGCCGCCAGAACCTTTGTCCTATCCGCGTGAGCACGCGTCAGCGCCGCCTCTGCCGCATCGCCGTCCCAAGGCTCGCCACCGGGCAGCGCGACCTCGCGATACACGCTCGTGAAGGCGCTTTCCCACGTCGTGGCCGTCGTCGTCCAATGGTCTGATGCGGCGACAAGATCAGCCGTGCTCCACGACCTGACCTGCGTGAGCGTCGGTAGCCCGGAAGTCAAGCAATCTCCCGGGCCTGGCGAACATTGCGCAGCGAACAAGCCGAGCAATCTTCGGTGTCGGCATAGTCGCGCGCCGCCGACAAGACCCGCTCACGGGTTGCCGCCATCCGGTCCACAAGGTTGCGACCCGCGTCGCGCACGGCCCCGTGCACTTCGATGACTGCGGCAGTTGACGCTCGAAATGCGTCGCCAGCCAAGAGATCGGCGTCACATGCGGCTATCGAGTCTCCATACCTCGCCAAGCACGCTGCCCATTGCTGCAGTGCCTCGACGTCGGCGCGGCGAACACCCACGCTAAGACGCTAACCGCTTCCCAAGGTGCCGCTGTGCGCCAATTCTGGTCCGTCGAGCGGTCCCGGTAAAACCGGATGCGCCTTATGCAGAGGAAGTACGAGTGTAAAGCTGCAACACGTGAATTTCGCCGGCAAGGCGTGCGGCGGCCGCGCAGCGCCCGTCCGGAACTGTCGGACGTTGGTATAGCGGTAGCCTTAACTATCTCCTGAACGCAGTGGAAGGACCTGGCCCCCGTAACCAATCGCTGGCCGAAAGCAAACGATGAACCGGAAAAACGTGATCCGCACGCTGGTGGCGATCGCCGTCGTGCTGTTGCTCGGTTGGTCGTTCTTCTACTTCAGTGACGACACTCGCGGCTACAAGCAGGTCGACACGTCGGTCGCCGTCGCGCAGATCAACACCGGCAACGTCAAGAGCGCGCAAATCGACGACCGCGAGCAACAACTGCGGTTGACGCTCAAGAGCGCCAACGACAAGACCGACGGCAGCGACAAGGTCATCACGAAGTTCCCGACGGGGTATGCGGCGACGCTGTTCGACCAGCTCAACAGCAAGAACGTCGCGGTGAACACCGTGGTCAACCAGGGCAGCATGCTCGGCTCGGTGCTGATCTATCTGTTGCCGCTGCTGCTACTGGTCGGGCTGTTCGTGATGTTCTAGCGCATGCAGGGCGGCAGCCGGATGGGCTTCGGCTTCGGCAAGTCGCGCGCGAAGTTGCTCAACAAGGACATGCCCAAGACCACGTTCGCCGACGTGGCCGGGGTGGACGAGGCCGTCGAAGAGCTCTACGAGATAAAAGACTTCCTGCAGAACCCCACCAGATACCAGGCCCTTGGCGCCAAGATTCCCAAGGGCGTGCTGCTCTACGGCCCGCCCGGAACCGGCAAGACCCTGCTCGCTCGGGCCGTTGCCGGTGAGGCGGGCGTGCCGTTCTTCACGATCTCCGGCTCCGACTTCGTCGAAATGTTCGTCGGCGTCGGCGCTTCCCGGGTGCGCGACCTGTTCGAGCAGGCCAAGCAGAACAGCCCGTGCATCATCTTCGTCGACGAGATCGACGCGGTCGGTCGCCAGCGCGGCGCCGGCCTGGGCGGTGGCCACGACGAGCGTGAGCAGACCCTCAACCAGCTGCTCGTCGAGATGGACGGGTTCGGCGACCGCACCGGCGTCATCCTGATCGCGGCGACCAACCGGCCCGACATCCTCGACCCCGCACTGCTGCGGCCCGGCCGCTTCGATCGGCAGATCCCGGTGACCAACCCGGATCTGGCCGGGCGCAAGGCAATTCTGCGCGTGCACTCCGACGGCAAGCCGATGGCGCCTGACGCCGATCTCGACGGACTGGCCAAGCGGACCGTCGGCATGTCCGGGGCCGACCTCGCCAACGTTGTCAACGAGGCCGCGCTGCTGACCGCTCGTGAGAACGGCACCGTCATCACCAGCGCCGCGCTCGAGGAGGCCGTCGACCGCGTCGTCGGCGGACCGCGCCGCAAGAGCCGGGTGATCAGCGAGCTGGAGAAGAAGATCACGGCCTATCACGAAGGCGGCCACACGCTGGCGGCCTGGGCGATGCCCGACATCGAGCCGATCTACAAGGTGACGATCCTGGCCCGCGGCCGCACCGGCGGGCACTCCCTGTCCGTGCCCGAGGACGACAAGGGCTTGATGACGCGCTCGGAGATGATCTCGCGGCTGGTGTTCGCGATGGGTGGGCGCGCCGCCGAGGAGCTGGTGTTCCGGGAGCCGACCACCGGCGCGGTGTCCGACATCGAGCAGGCCACCAAAATCGCCCGCGCCATGGTCACCGAGTACGGGATGAGTTCCAAGCTGGGGGCGGTCAAGTACGGAACCGAGCACGGCGACCCGTTCCTCGGCCGCACCATGGGCACGCAGTCCGATTACAGCCACGAGGTTGCCCGCGACATCGACGACGAGGTCCGCAAGCTGATCGAGGCCGCGCACACAGAGGCGTGGGAGATCCTGACGGAATACCGCGACGTGCTCGACACGCTCGCGGGCGAGTTGCTGGAGAAGGAGACGCTGCACCGGGCCGACCTGAAGGCGATCTTCGGGGACGTGCAGAAGCGACCGCGGCTGACCATGTTTGACGACTTCGGTGGCCGGATCCCGTCGGACAAGCCGCCGATCAAGACGCCCGGCGAGCTCGCGATCGAACGCGGCGAACCCTGGCCGCAGCCGGTGCCCGAGCCCGCATTCAAGAAGGCCATCGCCCAGGCCAGCGAGCAGGCCGAAGCCGAGGCCGCCGAGTCGCCCGGTGGTAACGGCAACGGGCATCCCGCGCCACAACCGGTCCCGACCGCCACCCAACCGGACTATGGAGCGCCGGCAGGTTGGCGCGCACCCGGCTGGCCGCCGCCGCAGCAGCAGGGGTACCAACGCTCATCACCGCCGAGCCAGCCACAATCCAACGGCGAAGACCCGGACGACAACGCCGGTCGCGCCGATCAAGGCTGACAACGAACGGAGGCTCGATGGCCCAGCCGAATTCGCGCGTCCCTAACATCGCCAAAGCGGTCTTCGACCGAGAGCGGGCCGAATCCGCGATCCGCGAATTGCTGTTCGCGATCGGTGAGGACCCAAATCGAGAAGGCCTTCGTGACACTCCGGCGCGGGTGGCGCGGGCCTACCACGAGATGTTCGCCGGCCTATACACCGATCCGGACAGCGTCCTGAACACCACCTTCGACGAGCAGCACGACGAGATGGTGCTCGTCAAAGAAATCCCGCTGTACTCGACCTGCGAGCACCATCTGGTGTCGTTCCACGGTGTCGCGCACGTCGGGTACATCCCCGGTGAGGACGGTCGAATCACCGGTCTGTCGAAGATCGCCCGGCTGGTCGACCTGTACGCGAAACGTCCGCAGGTGCAGGAGAGACTGACCTACCAGATCGCCGACGGGTTGATGCGCAAACTCAACCCGCGCGGCGTGATCGTGGTTATCGAGGCAGAGCACCTGTGCATGGCGATGCGCGGAGTCCGCAAACCCGGCGCGGTGACCACGACCTCGGCGGTGCGCGGTCAGTTCAAATGCAACGCGGCATCGCGAGCCGAGGCCTTGGACTTGATGTTGCGCAAGTGAGCCCGATGTGCGTTCAGGTAATGGGGGTCGTCAATGTCACCGACGACTCCTTTTCTGACGGAGGGCTGTTCCTCGACCGTGACCGTGCAGTCGAGCACGGGGTGGCGCTCGCCGCCGAAGGCGCGGCCATCGTCGACGTCGGCGGCGAGTCGACCCGGCCGGGCGCTGCCCGCGTCGAGCCGCGCATCGAGATCGACCGCGTCGTTCCCGTCATCAAAGACCTTGCTGCACAAGGCATCACCATAAGTATCGACACCATGCGGGCAGAGGTCGCCGCGGCGGCGCTGGAAAGCGGCGCCCGCATAGTCAACGACGTGTCGGGCGGGCGCGCCGACCCGAACATGTCCAAGGTGGTGGCGGAAGCAGATGTGCCGTGGATTTTGATGCACTGGCGTTCGGTCGGCGCCGCACATCCTCACCAGGTGCCCGAGTACACCGACGTGGTCGCCGAGGTGAAGCGGGAGCTCTTTGCCGGCGTCGATGCCGCCACGTCGGCGGGAGTGGACCCGGGACGGCTGATCATCGACCCGGGCCTCGGCTTCGCCAAGACTGCACAACACAATTGGGCGCTGCTGCGGGCCTTGCCCGAGTTCGTCGCGACCGGCATTCCCGTGCTCGTCGGCGCGTCCCGCAAGCGGTTCTTGGGGTCACTGCTGGCCGATGAAAACGGGCTGCGCGCACCCGACGGTCGAGAGACCGCGACCGCCGTGGTGTCCGCGCTGGCCGCCCTGCAAAAAGTTTGGGGGGTGCGAGTGCACGACGTGCGTTCGACGGTCGACGCACTCAAGGTGGTGGGGGCATGGACGGCCGAGCATGACTGACCGAATCGAATTGCGCGGCTTGACCGTTCGTGGCAACCATGGAGTGTTCGAGCATGAGCGTCGTGACGGCCAAGAGTTCGTCGTCGACATCACCGCGTGGCTCGACCTCGACCGGGCCGCGACGAGCGACGACTTGGGCGACACACTTGACTACGGCCAACTCGCGCAGCGCGCCGCCGACATCGTGGCCGGGCCGGCGTGCAATCTGATCGAGAAGGTCGCAGCAGACATCGCTGACGACGTGATGCGTGATACGCGGGTACACGCAGTCGAGGTGGCCGTGCACAAGCCGCAGGCACCGATCCCGTTGTCGTTCAGCGATGTCGCGGTGGTTGCGCGCCGCTCCCGACGGTCGGCGGGTGCGCCGTGACCCGCGTCGTGCTGTCGGTCGGATCGAACCTCGGCGATCGGCTGGCGCGACTGCAGTCGGTGGTCGACGCATTGGAAAGCAGCGTCGTCGCGGTGTCGCCGGTCTACGAGACCGTGCCCTGGGGCGGGGTCGAGCAGGGCCCGTTCCTCAACGCAGTGGTGATCGCCGACGATCCCGCGCTCAACCCCCTCGACTGGCTCCAGCGCGGCCAGCTCCTGGAACAAGCTGCCGACCGCGTGCGAGGCGAAAAGTGGGGACCGCGCAGCCTCGACGTCGATCTCATCAGTTGCAGTGCTGACGGCACGGAACTGGTTGTGCGCGAACGCGATCTGACATTGCCGCACCCGTTCGCGCATCTGCGGGCATTCGTGCTGGCGCCGTGGCTTGCGGTCGACCCGAACGCGGAACTGACCGTCGCCGGCGTGGCCACACCGGTGCGGCAGCTGCTCGGCGACATCGAGCCCGTCGAGAAGGCCGGCGTGATGCCCACCGGCATGACCCTGGTGCGCAGGGCGTGACATGGGACCTACACGCAAGCGTGACCTGACGGCCGCGGCAGTGGCCGTCGCGATCGTCGGCTATCTACTGGTGCTGGGGATCTACCCGCGCTGGTTGTCGCCGATCCCGCTGCTGGCCGGACTATCGCTTCTGGGCGTCGCCGCAGTCGAGGCAGTCTGGGGCCGCTACGTCCGCTCCAAGATCACCGACGGCGAAATCGGCGACGGCAGCGGCAGGTTGCATCCACTGGCGGTGGCACGCACGGTGATGATCGCGAAAGCGTCGGCATGGGTGGGGGCGTTGGTCCTCGGGTGGTGGCTCGGCGTGCTGGCGTACTTGCTCCCCAACGGCGGATGGCTTCGGGTGGCCGGAGAGGACACACCGGGTGCCGTGGTGGCCGCCGTCAGCGCGCTCGCGCTGATCATTGCGGCGTTGTGGCTTCAGCATTGCTGCACCAAGCCGGAGGAACCGCCCGAGGATCGCAACGCGGGAACCGATGAGTAGAATCGCCGCGTTCGGTCGTCACACGACGTAACCTGCGCGGGTACAGTCTGGCGCATGACCGATCTGAGCCGCGGCCTTCGGTCCCGGCGCGGCGGTCGCAGGCCGGGTTGGCTGCTTCTGACTGTGTTGCTGGTCCTGGCCATCGCTGCCAGTTCCGCGTTGGTGTTCACCGAGCAAGTCGAACTGCTGAAGCTGGCCGTGATTCTGGCGCTGTGGGCGGCGGTGGCGGCGGCGTTCGTGTCGGTCATCTACCGCAGGCAAAGCGATATGGACCGGGCGCGGGCCCGAGACCTGAAGCTGGTGTACGACTTACAGCTGGATCGCGAGATCTCCGCTCGCCGCGAGTACGAGTTGGAAGTCGAGTCACAGCTGCGCCGAGAACTCTCTTCCGAACTGCGGGACCAAGCGGCCGAAGAGGTCGCCTCCTTGCGCGCGGAGCTGGCGGCCCTGCGCAACAACTTGGAGATGCTGTTCGACGCTGACCTGTCGCAACGCCCGGCGCTGGAGACCGAGCGCACGACGGTGCGTGCCTACAGCGACTGGCAGCGCGACACCGATCCGGGTCGAGGCGGCGGGCCGCGGTTCGTTGCGTCGGCGCCGCCGCATGCTGTCGACGATGCCGCGGAGGACGCGATCATCGACGTTCCCGAAGAGCCGGCTGTGCCTGACGAAGACATCCCCGAGCCGCAGGAGCAACCGGCAGCGCAGGCATGGGTGCCGCCGACTGCGCCCGAGCCGCAACCCGGTGGGCGTGCTCAATCGAGCGGCCAAGAGTGGCAGCCCATCGGCGCCGAGGGCGAGTGGCTGCCGCCCGGCGCCCCGGGCAGCCATTGGGTATCGACCACCAACGGGACGGCGTCGCCGCAGGTGCAGGCGCAGCCCAGCGCCGAGGAGGTGCGCGGACGCCACTCGGTTCAGGCGCCCAGCGATGCGCCGGCCTCGGAGGCGCCGCGAGCCAGGCATGGGGCGTCGGAGGCTGCGGGCCAGTCGGTTGCCGAGTTGCTCGCCCGGTTTCAGTCCACCGCAGGCACGACCGGGGGCGGGCGTCGCCGGCGCCGCGAGGACTGAGTTAGGCTAGTGCCGACCGTCCGGTACCCGCTCGGCAGGACCGGAACGAATCTCTACAGACTTTGCGAGGTCGTCTGCGATGGAGCAGTCCCCCCATGACGGACTGCGCCCGGCCAGGCTTTCGGTGGGCATTGTCTCCGCCGGCCGGGTGGGCGTCGCGCTCGGTGCGGCGCTCGAACGCGCCGGCCATGTCGTCGTCGCGTGCAGCGCGGTGTCGAGTGCGTCGCGGCAGCGCGCCCGACGTCACCTACCCGACACTGCGGTGCTGCCGGTTCACGACGTCGCCGGCCGCGCAGAGTTGCTGGTACTCGCGGTGCCCGACGCCGAGCTCGCATCGGTGGTCTCGGGACTCGCTGCGACGGAGGCGGTACGCCCGGGCACGATCGTGGTCCACACGTCGGGTGCCAACGGGATCGCCGTGCTGGCACCGCTGACCGCACAGGACTGCCGCCCGCTCGCGCTTCACCCGGCAATGACGTTCACCGGCTCCGACGAGGATCTCGACCGACTGCGCGACGCCTGTTTCGGCGTGACCGCAGCCGACGACATCGGCTACGCGATCGGGCAGTCGCTGGTCCTCGAGATCGGCGGTGAGCCGTTCCGTGTGCGCGAGGATGCCCGGCCTCTCTATCACGCGGCGCTGGCGCACGCGAGCAACCACGTCGTCACCGTCGTCGCCGACGCTTTGGATGCACTGCGCGCGGCGCTGTGGGGGCAAGAATTACTCGGCCAACAGCTCGTCGACGACGCGCCGGGCGGCATCGCTGAACGCGTGGTCGGCCCGCTGACCCGTGCGGCGGTCGACAACACACTGCAGCGCGGCCAGGCCGCGCTGACCGGTCCGGTTGCCCGCGGCGACGCCGACGTGGTGGCGGGGCACCTGCGCGTGCTCGCGGAAGTGGATCCGCAGCTTGCCGAGGCGTATCGGACGAACTCGCTGCGAACTGCGCAGCGCTCCCACGCGTCCGCCGAAGTCTTTGCCGCGCTGGCTGATTCGTCGAACAAGGCGGGCCGATGAGCGCTCGCGCGAATAGCAAGAGGTCCTGCGGTGACAACTAAGCAGGCCAAGAAGTTCCATCCCGGACAGCTGAACGTCTACGACACGCCGAAGGCCATCGGCGAAGTGACGCGGGCACTCAGGCAGACCGGCAGGCGCGTGATGCTGGTGCCGACCATGGGCGCGCTGCACGACGGGCACCGCGCGCTGGTAAAGGCCGCACGACGGGTGCCGGGGTCGGTGGTGGTGGTGTCGATCTTCGTGAACCCCTTGCAGTTCGGCGCGGGGGAGGATCTCGACCGCTATCCCCGCTCGATGGACGAGGATCTGGAGATGCTTCGCCGCGAAGGCGTCGAAGTGGTCTTCGCGCCGAGTGTCGAGGCGATGTATCCCGACGGGCCGCGCACCTCGGTGCATCCCGGGCCGCTGGGCGCAGAACTCGAGGGTGCCTCGCGTCCAACGCATTTCGCCGGGATGCTGACTGTCGTCTTGAAGCTGCTGCAGATCGTCGGCCCCGACCGGGCCTTCTTCGGCGAGAAGGACTATCAGCAATTGGTGCTGATCCGGCAGATGGTTTCCGACCTCAACCTCGGCGTCGGTGTGGTCGGTGTGCCGATCGTGCGCGAAGCCGACGGGCTCGCGTTGTCCTCGCGCAACCGTTACCTGACACCGGACGAGCGCGAGCAGGCAGGTGCGCTGTCCGCGGCGCTGCTGGCGGGGATGTACGCCGCCTCGACGGGTGCGGACTCGGCACTGGATGCTGCGCGCGCCGTACTCGACGAGGTGCGCCATATCCGCGTCGACTACCTGGAAGTCCGCGGCCTCGGATTGGAGGCCGCACCGGCCAGCGGCCCGGGGCGCCTCCTGGTGGCCGCGCGCCTCGGCAAGACCAGACTCATCGACAACATCGCGATCGATATCGCCGGTACCGACGGGCACTCGCCCAGCGGACTGGACGACCATCACGAATTACCCTGGAGGAACTGATGTTACGAACAATGCTCAAGTCCAAGATCCACCGCGCGACTGTCACGGAGGCCGACTTGCACTACGTCGGGTCGGTCACCATTGACGCCGACCTGATGGACGCCGCCGACCTGCTCGAAGGCGAACAGGTGACGATTGTGGACGTCACCAATGGCGCGCGGCTGGTCACCTACGCAATCACCGGTGCGCGCGGCAGCGGCGTCATCGGGATCAACGGCGCCGCTGCACATCTCGTGCACCCGGGGGACATCGTCATCCTGATCGCGTACGGCACGATGACCGACGCGGAGGCCCGGGGGTTCCAGCCGCGGATCGTGTTCGTCGACGCCGACAACAAGCAGGTCGACCTCGGTGTTGACCCCGCGTATGTGCCCGAAGCGTTCGAGACCGACCTCGTGTCGCCGCGGTAGCCGTGCTGCTCGCGATCGACATCCGCAACACCCACACCGTGGTGGGTCTGATCTCTGGGTCGGGGTCGCACGCAAAGGTCGTGCAGCACTGGCGTATTCGGACCGAGACAGAGGTAACGTCGGACGAGCTGGCGCTGACCATCGACGGGCTTATCGGTGATGACTCGGAGCGGCTGACGGGTGCAGTCGGGTTGTCCACCGTGCCCTCGGTGCTGCACGAGGTGCGCGAGATGCTCGACCAGTACTGGCCGTCGGTGCCGCACGTGCTCATCGAGCCGGGCGTGCGCACCGGAATCCCGCTGCTGGTCGACAACCCGAAAGAGGTTGGTGCCGACCGGATCGTCAACTGCCTGGCGGCGTTCAACAAGTACGGCACGGCTGCGATCGTCGTCGACTTCGGGTCATCCATCTGCGTTGATGTGGTGTCGGCGAAGGGCGAGTTCCTCGGCGGCGCGATCGCACCGGGCGTGCAGATCTCCTCCGACGCCGCGGCCGCGCGCTCGGCGGCGCTTCGCCGCGTCGAGTTGACCCGGCCGCGATCGGTCATCGGCAAGAACACCGTCGAATGCATGCAATCCGGTGCAGTATTCGGATTCGCGGGTCTGGTCGACGGGCTGGTCCACCGCATCCGCGACGACGTCGACGGCTTCGCGGGTGACGACGTCACCGTCGTCGCCACCGGGCACACCGCGCCACTGCTGCTACCCGATCTGCGCGGCGTGGAGCACTACGACCGACACCTGACCCTCGACGGACTGCGGATGGTCTACGAGCGCAACCGCGACAGTCACCGGGGAAGGCTCAAGCAGGCGCGGTAGCCGCCCGCCGTTAGGCTGGCACGTCGTGGGCGACCGGACGCGAGGAGGAGAGCCACCCCCAGTGGACCTCCCGGAGCAGTTCCGGATCCGGCAGGGAAAACGCGAGCGGCTGCTGGAGTCGGGCCCGCCGCCATATCCGGTCGCCGTACCCGTCACACACACCCTCAAGCAGATCCGCGGGCAATATCCGAACCTGCCCACGGATGCCGCCACCGGCGAGACCGTCGGCGTCTCCGGCCGTGTGGTGTTCGCGCGGAACTCCGGCAAATTGTGCTTTGCCACGCTGCAGGAGGGCGACGGCACCCAGTTGCAGGCGATGCTCAGCCTGGCCAGCGTCGGGCAGGAGTCCCTCGATGCGTGGAAGGCCGACGTCGACCTCGGCGACATCGTCTTCGTGCACGGCGAAGTCATCAGCTCACGCCGCGGCGAGCTGTCTGTGCTCGCCGACTCTTGGCAGATGGCGGCGAAGGCGCTGCGGCCACTGCCGGTAGCGCACAAGGAAATGAACGAGGAGACCCGGGTCCGGCAGCGCTATATCGATCTGATCCTGCGACCCGAAGCCCGCGCAGTCGCTCGTCAGCGCGTGGCCGTCGTCCGCGCCTTGCGCAACGCGCTGCATCGCCGCGACTTCCTCGAGGTCGAGACGCCAATGCTGCAGACGCTCGCCGGCGGTGCGGCGGCACGGCCCTTCGTCACCCACTCGAACGCGATGGACGCGGACCTATACCTGCGCATCGCGCCCGAGCTGTTCTTGAAGCGTTGCGTCATCGGCGGTTTCGACAGGGTCTTCGAGCTGAACCGGGTGTTCCGGAACGAGGGTGCGGACTCGACGCATTCGCCGGAATTCTCGATGCTCGAGACGTACCAGGCGTATGGCACGTACGAGGATTCGGCGGTGATGCTCACGGAGGTCATCCAGGAAGTCGCCGACGAGGTGTTCGGCAGCCGGCTATTGACCCTCGCGGACGGCGAACGCTATGACATCGACGGCCAGTGGGCGGCGGTGGAAATGTACCCGTCGCTGTCCGACGCTCTCGGTGAGCCCATTACTCCCGATACCACGGTGCAAGATCTTCAACGCATCGCAACTCGGCTCGGTATCGAGATCCCGAGTGGGGCTCCCTATGGGCATGGCAAGCTGGTCGAAGAATTGTGGGAATTTTCCGTTGGCAGACATCTCTATGCACCGACGTTTGTGCGGGACTTTCCAGTTGAAACCACTCCGTTGACCCGCGAGCATCGCAGCATCGCCAGTGTTACCGAAAAATGGGACCTATACATTCGCGGATTCGAATTGGCCACCGGCTATTCCGAATTGATCGATCCCGTGATTCAGCGCATACGATTCGAAGCCCAGGCGCGGGCTGCCGCCGCCGGCGACGACGAGGCGATGCCAATCGACGAGGACTTCCTAGCTGCGATGGAGTATGCGATGCCGCCGACGACGGGCACCGGAATGGGTGTCGATCGCCTGATGATGGCATTGACGGGACTGGGAATTAGGGACACTGTATTGTTCCCGATTGTGCGTAGGCACCCGAGCTGAACTTGGTGTCGCGTAAGTGGGGGGAGCCTTGGCACTACGCACCGCTTTATGGCACATTGGTACACCGAAGTCGACTTCCGCGTCACCGACGGGAGCCCGCAGTTCAGGAGGAGCTCAAATAATGGCCAAGAAAGTGACCGTGACGCTTGTCGACGATTTCGACGGGGAAGCAGCAGCTGACGAGACCGTAGAATTCGGCCTTGACGGGGTCACATACGAGATAGACCTGTCGTCGAAAAACGCCAAGAAGCTGCGCGACGATCTCAAGGTATGGGTGGAAAAGGGCCGCCGCGTCGGCGGCCGACGTCGCGGCCGGGCGGCTGGTGCCGGGCGGGGGCGGGCATCCATCGACCGGGAGCAGAGCGCGGCGATCCGGGAATGGGCCCGGCGCAACGGGCATAACGTCTCGACGCGCGGCCGGATCCCGGCCGACGTGATCGACGCGTTCCACGCCGCCACCTGACCCGGCGATGGCAGTGATCTGACCCACCTGGCCGGGTTTCGCTAGAGGCGAAGCGCGGAGGAAACGAATGCGCGGCGCGCGGCGTTGCACGATGAGCAGCGCAGACGCCCCGGCAAACCATGGAGCATTGCGCCGTACGGACCGCTCCCATGATGGGGCAGCGACGGGGGTGGGCCATTAGAGTGGATAGCGGGTACCCGGATGCAACCAGTCGTTCCGCGGTACTCAATGTGAGGGAGAGCAGGTAACCACCGATGTTCGAACGATTTACCGATCGCGCGCGGCGCGTTGTCGTCTTGGCCCAGGAAGAGGCCAGGATGCTCAATCACAACTACATCGGCACCGAGCACATCCTGTTGGGACTCATCCACGAGGGCGAGGGCGTAGCAGCCAAGTCGCTGGAGTCACTCGGCATCTCGCTGGAAGGCGTGCGCAGCCAGGTCGAAGAGATCATCGGGCAGGGCCAGCAGGCCCCCTCGGGCCACATCCCGTTCACGCCGCGCGCCAAAAAGGTGCTGGAGCTCTCCCTGCGCGAGGCGCTGCAGCTCGGCCACAACTACATCGGGACCGAGCACATTTTGCTCGGCTTGATCCGCGAGGGCGAGGGCGTCGCCGCGCAGGTGCTCGTCAAGCTGGGCGCGGAGCTGACCCGGGTGCGTCAACAGGTCATCCAGTTGCTGAGCGGCTATCAAGGCAAGGAGACCGCCGAAGCCGGCACCGGCGGGCGCGGCGGCGAGTCCGGCAACCCGTCGACGTCGTTGGTGCTCGACCAGTTCGGCCGCAACCTGACCGCGGCCGCCATGGAGGGCAAGCTCGATCCGGTCATCGGCCGCGAGAAGGAAATCGAGCGGGTCATGCAGGTGCTCTCCCGTCGCACCAAGAACAATCCGGTGCTGATCGGCGAGCCCGGTGTCGGCAAGACCGCCGTGGTCGAGGGTCTGGCCCAGGCCATCGTGCACGGCGAGGTGCCCGAGACGCTGAAGGACAAGCAGCTCTACACGCTGGATCTGGGTTCGCTGGTTGCGGGCTCGCGCTACCGCGGCGATTTCGAGGAACGCCTGAAGAAGGTGCTCAAGGAGATCAACACCCGAGGCGACATCATCCTGTTCATCGACGAGTTGCACACCCTGGTCGGGGCGGGTGCCGCCGAAGGCGCGATTGACGCGGCGTCGATTCTGAAGCCGAAGCTGGCCCGCGGCGAGCTACAGACCATTGGTGCCACTACTCTCGACGAGTACCGCAAGTACATCGAAAAGGACGCCGCGCTGGAACGTCGATTCCAGCCGGTTCAGGTCGGCGAGCCGACGGTCGAGCACACCATCGAGATCCTCAAGGGACTGCGCGACCGCTACGAGGCTCACCACCGGGTGTCCATCACCGATTCGGCGATGGTGGCTGCGGCCACGCTTGCCGACCGCTACATCAACGACCGCTTCCTGCCCGACAAGGCGATCGATTTGATCGACGAGGCCGGCGCCCGGATGCGGATCCGCCGGATGACTGCGCCGCCAGACCTGCGCGAGTTCGACGACAAGATCGCCGAGGCTCGCCGCGAGAAGGAGTCCGCGATCGACGCGCAGGACTTCGAGAAGGCTGCGCGGCTTCGTGATCAGGAGAAGCAGCTCGTCGCGCAGCGTGCCGAGCGCGAAAAGCAATGGCGCTCAGGCGATCTCGACGTAGTTGCGGAGGTCGACGACGAGCAGATCGCCGAGGTTCTGGGCAACTGGACAGGCATCCCGGTGTTCAAGCTGACCGAGGAGGAGACCACTCGGCTGCTGCGCATGGAGACCGAGTTGCACAAGCGGATCATCGGCCAGGAGGACGCCGTTCAGGCCGTCTCCAAGGCGATCCGCCGCACGCGCGCGGGCCTGAAGGACCCCAAGCGCCCGTCCGGTTCGTTCATCTTCGCCGGGCCGTCCGGCGTCGGTAAGACCGAGCTGTCCAAGGCGCTTGCCAACTTCCTGTTCGGCGACGACGACGCGCTCATCCAGATCGACATGGGCGAGTTCCACGACCGCTTCACCGCCTCGCGGCTGTTCGGCGCCCCTCCGGGTTACGTCGGCTACGAGGAGGGCGGCCAGCTGACCGAGAAGGTGCGGCGCAAGCCGTTCTCGGTGGTGCTGTTCGACGAGATCGAGAAGGCGCACCAGGAGATCTACAACAGCCTGCTGCAGGTGCTCGAGGACGGCCGGCTCACCGACGGTCAGGGACGCACGGTCGACTTCAAGAACACCGTGCTGATCTTCACGTCGAACCTGGGCACCTCCGACATCAGCAAGCCGGTCGGGCTGGGATTCACCCAGGGCGGCGGCGACAACGACTACGAGCGGATGAAGCAGAAGGTCAACGACGAGCTGAAGAAGCACTTCCGGCCGGAGTTCCTCAACCGCATCGACGACGTCATCGTCTTCCACCAGCTGACAACGCAACAGATCGTCGAGATGGTGGACCTGATGATCGCCCGCGTCGAAAAGCAGCTGAAGAGCAAGGACATGGCGCTGCTGCTGACCGACAAGGCCAAGGCCCTGCTGGCCAAGCGCGGTTTCGACCCGGTGCTGGGCGCCCGTCCGCTGCGCCGGACCATCCAGCGGGAGATCGAGGATCAGCTGTCCGAGAAGATCCTGTTCGAGGAGGTCGGTCCGGGCCAGTTGGTCACGGTCGACGTCGACAACTGGGACGGCGAGAGCGCGGGCGAGGACGCGGTGTTCACGTTCACCGGCGCTCGCAAGCCGGCGCCGGCGCCCGAACCGGACCTGGCTCAGGCCGGGGCGGCAGGCACGCACAGCGCGGCCGCAACCGAATAACCGCGAGAAGACGCGAAGGCCCCCGAAACGCTCGGTGTTCGGGGGCTTTTGCGTTCTGCTCTGAGCTCTTCGCCGAGATTCACGTTACGCAGGCCCCTACTCGAACTTCTTCGCCATAACGTTGATCTGGGCGCGAGCGGGGCAGGCCGCACGCCTCTGGACCAATCGCTTAGGATGCTGATCTAATCGACGGGCGGTGGAATCTGGTGAAAATCCAGAACGGTCGCGCCACTGTCTACAGTCAGACCCGGCGTCCGTCGTAGACCCTGCTAGCGGGACGCGAAATCCCGAGAGGAGTTCGAGAATGCCCTCACCGGAGGTCAGCGAATCACGTCCAGCCACGTTGCGCGCCATCGACCTTTCAGCGGCGAAAGCGGCGCTGTGGCTGGCGGGCACCGTCTTTGTCGCTCTGCTCGTGCTGTATTTCGTCGGCATCGACCAGGGCGCGGTGTCGGTCTTCGGTAACGACAGTCACGTCCACGAGTTCATGCACGACGCCCGGCATCTGCTCGGCTTCCCCTGCCACTGAGCGTGGAAAAGCAAATCATCTGGCGTGGCCTGCTGGCCGGCGCCCTCGGTGGTGTGGTGGCGTTTCTGTTCGCGCGCACTCTGGTCGAACCGACGATCGCGCGCGCCATCGACTTCGAAGAGTCGCATTCGTCGGGGCATGACCACGGTGCCGAATTATTCACGCGCAGTGTCCAAGCCAACGTCGGGATGGGTTTCGGGGTGGTCGCCTTCGCGGTCGCGATGGGCGCACTGTTTGCGGTTGCGTTCGTCGTCGCCTACGCCAGGATTGGCGTATTGGGTCCGCGGCCGCTCTCATTGGTGTTGGGTGCAGCGGCATTTGGCGCTATCGTCCTTGCGCCGTCGCTCAAGTATCCACCGAACCCGCCGTCGGTCGGCCACGCCGAGACCATTCGTGATCGCACAGGCCTCTACCTGTTGATGGTGCTGCTGTCCCTGGTGCTGGCCCTCGGCGCGGTGTGGTTGGGCCGAAAACTGGTGGCACGGCTGGGAGTCTGGAGCGCAGCGCTGATCGGTCTGGGTGCGTATCTGCTCGGTATCGCCGTCGTGATGGTGGTTCTGCCCGCTGTCGCCGAGACACCGGACGGCTTCCCGGCCGACGTGCTGTACGACTTCCGCATGTGCTCGCTGGGCACTCAATTGGTGATGTGGGCGACGATCTCGGTGGTCTTCGCGTCGTTGACGGCGCGGTTACTGGACGAGCCGCGGCCGCGGGACCGGGAGCCTAGTCTTACAGCGTGACCGAAGTCGCCCGACTGACGCTGGTTTCGCACGCGATGACGGACGCGATGTCGGCCGGCCGGTTCCCGACCGACGAACCACTCAACGCCGTCGGACGTCGCCAGCTCGGCCCGTCGATCGACTTCGGCACAACGGAATTCGCATCGGTGTGCGGCCCGGAACAGCGGTGTCTGCAGACTGCGGAGTTGCTCGGGTTGCACGCCGACATCGAACCCCGCGTCGCCGACCTAGATTGCGGGCGATGGCGCGGCGACGTTCTCAGCGGCGTGCAGGCAGCCGACCTCGCGGTGTGGCTGACCGACCCGACCAGTGCACCCCACGGCGGGGAGTCCGTCGTCGACCTGATGGGTCGGGTGTCGGGCTGGCTCGAGTCGGTGTCGACCAGTGGGTCGCGGACTGTCGCTATCACGCATCCGGCGGTGATCCGGGCCGTCGTCTTGCTGGCGCTCGATGCACCACCGAAGTCGTTCTGGCGCATCGACGTAACGCCTGCAAGCCGCACCACGCTGCATTTCCGCGGCCAGGCGTGGACACTGCGGTCGGGCTAATCGATCAAGTCGAACACCTGGTTGGCAATCGATATCACCCATGCGCCTGCGCTCGGGCCGTGGTACCGCTCCCAATTCAGCTGGAAGCTGACCACCCACGCCTGACCGTGCTCGTCCACGGCGTACCAGCTGAACGTCAAGTCGCCGGGCAGGTTTCCCGCTTTGGCTCCGATGTACGGCCACTGCCGGTTATCCAGATCGATACCCGGTATCGCAGACATGATCGGACGCACAGGCGCCGCCACGCCCGTCGCACCCTTCTGCAATGCCGCGTGCACCCGGCAGATGTCTTCCGCGCTGCCGTACCACTCCGCGCCGTACGTCGACGCCGGGGTATGGGTGCGTGCCGGATCAGGTTGATACGGATGCGAATTGACCTGCGCCAGCACCGCCGCCCGCGCCTGCGGGGATCCGGTGGCCACCGCCGCCTTCCACTGCTCGCGCATGTCCGGGCGGCCCCAGCCCACAGCGAAGATCTGACGCATGGCCGGGAACGGGGTCATACTTTTCGGGTCGTGGTGACCAGCATCGACCAAGGCCTGTTCGACTGCGTGCGTGCCCACCCGCGCGATCAGAAGGTCCGTCGCCATGTTGTCGCTGTTCGCGATCATCTTCTCTGCGGCAGTACGGACGGAAACGGTTGCGCCCGGTGGCAGTTCCTCCAACCCGGACGAACCGACGGCCTTGGCGTCGGCGGTGATTAACAGCGACTCATCCCACGACAACGTACCGGCCTTCACCGCGTCAGCCACTGCGTAGAGCACATACAGCTTGAAAATCGATGCCAGCGGCAGCGATTGGCTTGTATTGGTGCCGGCGACCTTGTCGCAGCGGCCGTCGTCGACTTTGGCAACCTGATACGAATAGCGAGCGCCCGAGCTGGCCAGTGCGGCGTCCACGTCGGGCCACGACTTGATCGTCGGTTTCTTCAACTCGGCGTCAAACCGGTCGACCATCCCGCCGACGTCGGTGTGGATGTCGATGTCCTCTTCGGCGCCGAATGAAGTAAGCAGGTGAAGCGTGGCCCGCCCCGCGTAATAGTCGATGCCCGTGACCGTGAATGGCCTGTCCCACCAAAGGTTTTCAAGGGAGGCCTGTACGCCCTTCACCGCATCGGTTGCGGCCAGCGTCTTCACCCCGACAGGTCCGATCGGCCAGTCCGAGTTGAGCATGTCGACGGTCTGCTTGGCGCGGAAACCCGCGGGCGTGTTCAGGCTGATCTTCACTCCGGCCGCGGGAGTGACAGAGGACGCCGACGGTGTCGAGCAGCTGCACACCAGAGCGCTTACCGCGCCGACGACAACGACAAGAGCCGCGGATGCGCCCCCGCGGCTCGCGCTACGACTTCGCGCCGGTCCCCGCAACGTCCAACACAACTTCGAACTCCAGCAACGACGCGCCCGTCGCCACCGGATTCGCGCGATGCCCTGCATGTGCCTCGATCGCCGGGCCGGTCGCCCATGCCTGGAACGCCTCTTCGGATTCCCATTGCGTCACCACGAAATAGCGGTCCTCACCCTTGACGGGCCGCAGTAGCTGGAAACCCAGGAATCCGGGCTGCGTGTCGACAGCGTGTGCTCGGTGAGCGAAGCGCTTCTCCAATTCGGGGCCGGCGTCCGGCGGCACTTCGATTGCGTTGATCTTCACCACGGCCATGCAGTCAGGCTACCGTGCGCCCATCATGACAAGCAGCCACCTGCTGACCGATCACGGCGGCCAAGGCCCGCCGCTGGTGTTGGTACACGGACTCATGGGTCGCGGCACCACCTGGCGCAGGCAGCTGGCGTGGCTGAGAGAGCTGGGCCGCGTGTACACCTACGACGCGTTATGGCATCGCGGTCGCGACGTCGTCGATGCACACCCGATCAGCACCGAGCGCTTCGTTGCAGACCTCGCCGATGCGGTCGGATCCCTCGGTCGTCCCGCGGCGATGATCGGGCACTCGATGGGTGGCTTGCATGCGTGGTGCCTGGCCGCCGAGCAGCCCGGCCTCGTCACCGCCCTGGTCATCGAGGACATGGCACCGGACTTCCGCGGCCGCACCACCGGCCCATGGGAGCCGTGGCTGCACGCGCTGCCCGCCGAGTTCGCCACTGCGCAGCAGGTCTTCGACGAATTCGGCGACGTCGCCGGCCAATACTTCCTGGATGCGTTCGACCGGACCCCGACCGGATGGCGCCTGCACGGGTACGTCGAGCGCTGGATCGAGATTGCGGCCGAGTGGGGAACGCGCGACTACTGGCAGCGGTGGCGAGCGGTCCGCGTTCCGGCGTTGCTGATCGAGGCGGGCAACTCGGTGACCCCGCCCGGCCAGATGTTGCAGATGCACGAAACAGGTTGGCAGACAACATATTTACGAGTGCCGGAAGCGGGTCATCTGGTCCACGACGAAGCGGGCGCCGTCTACCGAGACGCAGTCACCGACTTCCTCATGACCGCGCGCGCCTGACGCCCTCAAAGCGGGTGCGGATCGCGTCGAGTTCGCGGGCAATGCGTGGGGCGTCAGTATTGTCGCCGCACAGCCGGCCGCGCATCGGCGCCGACACCCAGAACTGGTCGAGTCCGATTCGCAGACCGTGACCACGGTGTGCTGCCCATGCCACTGCCGCCGCGGCGACGAACGGGGCCATCAAGGTCGAAATCGTCAGAAGAACGCTCATGGCAGAAAGTCTTCGCGCGGCCATATCCAGCCGGAAGTGGCAGGACTGACGCATTGAGATAAAATTCTGCCATGCTGCGTTCTGTCGCTGTCCTTGTGCTCGAGAAACTTGCGATCTTCGAGTTCGGGGTGATCTGCGAGGTGTTCGGCGTCGACCGTGAATCCGATGACGTCC
The DNA here is from genome assembly GCA_036558625.1 of Mycobacterium sp. Classification (GTDB taxonomy): domain Bacteria; phylum Actinomycetota; class Actinomycetes; order Mycobacteriales; family Mycobacteriaceae; genus Mycobacterium. The sequence continues at coordinate 21,166 of DATBFF010000115.1, forward strand.
CTAATTTCGACTTTCGGGTGTGCGGCCCGCAGGCCGGCCGCCCGCTGCAAACCTCGGTCGGCGCACGGGTGATCCCCGAGCATGGGTTGGGCGGACTCGCCGGCGCCGACCTCGTCGCCGTCCCGGCGGTCTCCGCATCGGGCGGCTTCGGTGACTACCCGCCAGAAGCGCTGGCGGCGCTGCGGGCCGCAGCTCTTGCCGGTTCGGCTATCCTGACCGTCTGCTCCGGCGCGTTCGTCGCGGGCGCAGCCGGGCTACTGGACGGCCGGCACTGCACGACCCACTGGATGTATACCGATCTACTGGCTCGCATGTACCCGACGGCGCGCGTCGATCGCGACGTGCTGTTCGTCGACGACGGCAACTTGGTCACCAGTGCAGGCACCGCAGCGGGCATCGACGCGTGCCTGCATCTGGTGCGCCGGGAGTTGGGCAGCAAGGTCACCAACGCGATCGCGCGACGGATGGTGGTGCCGCCGGTGCGCGACGGCGGCCAGCGGCAGTTCATCGATCAGCCGGTGCCGACGCACTGCTCGCCGGGGTTCGCGCCGCAACTCGACTGGATCCTGGCCAATCTCGGCGAGGCGCACTCGGTGGCGTCGATGGCCGGCCACGCGAACATGTCAGAGCGGACGTTCGCGCGAAAGTTCGTGGAGGAGACGGGCACAACGCCGATGCAGTGGGTGACCGACCAACGGGTGCTCTACGCCAGGCAGCTGCTCGAGGAGACGGATCTGGACATCGACCGCATTGCCTCCCGTGCCGGTTTCGGTACCGCGACGTTGCTGCGCCACCACTTCCGCCGCCTGGTCGGCCTCACCCCGTCGCAATACCGGCGCAGGTTCGCATGTGAGGGATCCAAGTCAGCATCTGCCGACAGTAGATCAGCTTAAGCCTCAATCACTTTCGCCGGGCAGCGCGAACCGGCCGTCAGGAGTTTGCTGGACCAGGCCATCTGTGAGCAGAGATTTCAGCGCGCGGTCGCGCTGCGCTGTATCGGTGAGCCAGGCGACGTCAAGCTCATCCCGCGTCACCGGTGCATCGTTGGCCCGCAACACATCCAGTAACCTGCCGCGCACTTGCCGGTCTGTGCCGGCGTAAGCCTGAGGACGACGTACGGGCTGGTCTGGCTGCGGATGGCCGGCGGCGCGCCACGCACAGGCACCGATCGGACACAAGCCACATCGCGGAGAGCGCGCGGTGCACACCACCGCGCCCAACTCCATCAATGCCGCCGAAAACGCCGCAGCCGAACCATCATTCGGCAAAATCGCATCCACGTCGCCACGATCGTGCGCGCTCGGCGCGGCGTCGGCCACGCCTCGCACTGCCCGCGCAATCACCCGGCGCACGTTCGTGTCGACCACCGGCACGCGGTGCCCATAGGCGAAACACAACACGGCCCGCGCGGTGTATTCGCCGACACCCGGCAGCCCGAGCAGCGTCTCGAGATCCTCTGGCACCACGTCGTCGTGGTCGCGAGTGATCACTGATGCGCACTCGTGCAGCCGCATCGCGCGCCGCGGGTAGCCGAGCTTGCCCCATGCCCGCAGCACGTCTGCCGTGCTGACCGCGGCCGTCGCGGACGGGGTAGGCCATCGGCGGACCCACTGTTCCCAGACCGGCGCAACACGCGACACCGGCGTCTGCTGCAGCATGAACTCGCTAACCAGGATCTGCCATGCGCTGACACCAGCCCGGCGCCAGGGCAGGTCACGGCGCGATTCGCCGTACCACTGGACCAGGGTTACCGGGTCGATGTTCACGGGTTGCACAATGTCAGGCATGCCGAACACCAATCCCGCGACAGCATGGAAGGCACTCAAGGAAGGTAACGAACGCTTCGTCGCGGGCACACCGGCACATCCCAGCCAAAGCGTCGAGCGCCGCGCCAGCCTGGCCGCCGGCCAGAAGCCGACCGCCGTGGTCTTCGGCTGCTCCGACAGCAGGGTCGCCGCCGAGATCATCTTCGACCAGGGCCTCGGCGACATGTTCGTGGTCCGCACCGCAGGACACGTCATCGATTCGGCGGTGCTCGGCTCGATCGAATACGCGGTGGCGGTGCTCGACGTGCCGCTGATTGTGATCCTGGGCCACGACAGCTGCGGTGCTGTCAAAGCCACACTGGCCGCTCTCGAGGACGGCGTAATCCCCCGCGGATACGTCCGTGACCTGGTCGAGCGAGTGACGCCGTCGGTGCTTGCGGGCCGGCGCGAGGGCCTGACCCAGGTAGACGAATTCGAGGCGCGCCACGTCCGGGAGACCGCCGCGCAGCTGCTGTCGCGGTCGACCACGATCCTCGAGCGCACCGCGACCGGCGAGGTGGGCGTTGTCGGCCTGACCTATCACCTCGCCGACGGCCGGGTGGTGCTGCGCGACAGCGTGGGCGATATCGACTGAGCGCGGGGTCCGCAGCCGAATAGCGACACGCCGAGTCACGTCGGACGACTTGCGGTGACCTGGGCTTACCGTGTGTTTGTGCTGGATCTCGAACCGCGTGGCCCGCTGCCGCAGCAGATCTATTGGCGACGTCGTGGTCTGGCGATCGGTGTCGCGCTGGTGGTGATCGGCATCGTCGTCGCCGTGATCGTCACCGTGCTAACGAGCAACGCCGGCGCCGACACGAAGAACGCCGCAAAGCCGTCGGACGCGGTCGCCGCTCCGCCGAATCCGCAGCCGGAGGTGAAGTCACCGATCACGCCGCTGCCCCCGCCGGCGGCCCAAACCCCAACTCCCGCATCAGCTGTCGTGCCACCGCCGGTGCTGAAAGACGGCGACGACTGCCCGGATTCCACGTTGGCCGTCAAGGGCATCACCAATCAGCCGCAGTACTTCGCCGGTGACCAGCCGAAGTTCACGATGGTGGTCACCAACATCGGCTTGGTGGCGTGCCAGCGCGACGTCGGGGCGGCCGTACTGGCCGCATATGTGTACTCGTTGGACGCCCATCGGCTGTGGTCGAACCTCGACTGCGCGCCGTCGAACGAGACGCTGGTCAAGAAATTCAGCCCAGGCGAGCAGGTGACTACCGAGGTGACCTGGACGGGCATGGGATCCGCGCCGCAATGCCCGCTGCCACGCCCGCCGATCGGGCCCGGCACGTACAACCTCGTCGTGCAGTTGGGGAACTTGCGATCGGCTCCGGTTCCGTTCCTCATCGCCCCGCCGCAGCCACCGGGTCAACCTCAGGCGCCGGGCCAGCCGCCCGGGCCGCTGCCGCCGGCACCCGGCCAGCCGGGATGACCTAGCCCGCCGCGCTAACCGAGCCTGTCGGCAATCGTCGACTCGGCCAGTTGCGACAGTCCTTCGCGGATGTGCCTGGCCCACATCGCCCCGATGCCTTCGACCTTTTCCAGGTCGCTTGCGCTCGCGGCCAAAAGGCCTTGAAGAGAACCGAACGCGTGCACGAGCAGGTCGATGTGGGCGAACTGCAGCCGCGGTATGCCGGCCATCGCCCGGTATCCACGCGAGCTCATCGCCGAGTCCTGCGCCTCGGCCGTGGACGGGTAACCGAAAACCTTTGACAGCGCGGTCAAGTCGAGAAGCTCAGCATCGGAGAGCTGGTCGAGTTCGTCGAGTGTCGACGCCACCTGCGGCCCGCTGGGCGGTTCGGGGTTGGCGTGGTAGTCGCGCACGATCAGCTCACGGGCGAGGTCGTTGCCGCCCACCAGTTCTTCGAGCTGAAGTTTGAGCTGGCGGCCATCAGTGCCGAGTTCGACGACGTGCTCGTCGATTTCGAGGCTGATGCGGCGCACCATCTCCAGGCGCTGCACGACGGTCATGACGTCACGCAGCGTGACGAAGTCTTCGATCTCGGCCGTCGAAAGCTGCCGGCTCACCTCGTCGAGCCGGGATTTGTACCGTTCCAGGGTTGCGACGGCCTGGTTGGCACGCGACAGGATTGTCGCCGAGTCGGCCACCACGTGCCGCTCGCCAGCGACGTACGCCGTCACAATACTCATCGAATGACTCACGGAGACAACGGGATAACCGGTTTGGATCGCGGTGCGCTCGGCAGACCGGTGTCGTGTCCCGGACTCGTCAGTGGGGATTGACGGGTCGGGAACCAGTTGCACGTTTGCGCGCACGATGCGGCTGCCGTCGGTGGAGAGCACCAGCGCGCCGTCCATCTTCGACAACTCGCGCAGCCTGGTCGGGGCGAACGGGACGTCCAGCGAAAACCCACCGTCGCAGATCGATTCGACGCGCTCGTCGTAGCCCAGCACGATCAGCGCACCCGTGCGGCCGCGCAGGATTCGCTCCAGCCCGTCGCGCAGCGGCGTGCCGGGCGCCAACCGCCCGAGCGTGTCCAGCAGCGCCGGGTGCACGAGCGGCGCCTTGGAGTTCTGGCTGCGGTCCGGCGACGTCATAACCAGCGCGGCCTCTCGCCCTTCGGCACTTCGTCCGGCGGCTCCGGAGGTTTGACCGCAATCTCGCCCAGCAGCGCCAGCGCCCCGCCCAGTGTCTTGGCCTGCATCACGCAGATGCCCGCCGGCGCGGACTTGACCCCGTGCGGTACCAGCGCCGTGGTGAACCCCAGGCGGGCGGCTTCGGCGAGACGGCGTTCGATGCCGCTGACCCGGCGCAGGTCTCCGGCAAGGCCCACCTCACCGATCACCACCGCATCGGCGGGCAGCGCCCTGTTGCGGCACACCGACGCCATCGCCACTGCCACCGCGAGGTCGGACGAGGGGTCGGTCAGCCGCATGCCACCCACGGTCGACAGGTAGATGTCGGCGGTGAGCATCTGCGACAGGCCGCAGCGCTTGGCCAGCACCGCACTGATCATCGCCGCGCGGGACTGGTCGATGCCGCTGACCGCGCGTCGCGGCGTCGCATTGTGCGTGGGCACCAGCAGGGCCTGGACCTCGCCGAGCAGGGGACGCTTGCCGTCGAGGGTGACGGTGACGGCCGTGCCCGCGACGGGCTCGGGGCGCTGGTCCAAGAACAACCCCGACGGGTCCGCGACGTCCTCGATGCCGTTGTCGTGCAGCTGGAAACACCCGACCTCGTCGGCGCCGCCGAACCGGTTCTTGACTCCGCGCACCATCCGCAGCGAGGTTTGCCGGTCGCCCTCGAAATGCAGCACGACGTCGACCAGATGCTCCAACGTGCGTGGGCCGGCGATCGCGCCGTCCTTGGTGACGTGGCCGACGAGGACCATCGCGATGCCGCTGCGCTTGGCCGTCGCGGTCAGCGTTGTGGTGACGGCACGCACCTGGGTGACGCCGCCCGTCACCCCGTCGGCTTCGGTGGTGGACATCGTCTGTACCGAATCCACCACGACCAGACTGGGTTTGACGGTGTCGATGTGGGCCAGCACGGCGTCGAGGTCGGAATCGGCCGCCAGGTAGACCTCGTCGTGGCTGCAACCGGTGCGCTCCGCGCGCATCCGGATCTGCCCGAGGGACTCCTCACCCGAGACGTACAGCGCGCGCCGCCCGGCGTCGGCCCACCGGTGTACGACCTTCAGCAGCAGCGTCGACTTGCCGACCCCGGGCTCACCGGCCAGCAACGTGACCGATCCGGGCACCACGCCGCCGCCGAGCACGCGGTCGAGCTCGTCGACGCCGGTGTGGTCGTGCTGCGTGGCATTGCGTGGGATCGACGTGATGGGCACGGCGGCACAGCGGGGTACCGAACGGCTGCCGGTGCCGACGACCTTGATCAGCGGCACCTCGTCCACCGTGCCCCAAGTGCCGCACTCGGGGCAGCGGCCCACCCACTTGGCCATGGCGTGCCGGCACTCCGAACAGCGGTACTGGATGCGTGCCTTGGCCACGCCGAGACGGTATCCGGCAGGTCCGACAGACCGCTAGTGATCTGCGGTATGCGGTGTCGCGGGCGCGACCCGGGGAGCGTAGTCGCCGGCCGTCAGGGGCACCCCGATCGTGGTCTGGCCGGCGTGCTCGAAGTTGAAGACGAACTTGTACGTCAGGCCGTTTCTGATCGGCTGGTTCAAGTGCACCTTGGACGTTGCTTTGACGCTGCTGGATGCAGCTTGCAGCGCCTCGGCGGCGCTGTTGTCGGGCTTGCCGACCACCAGGGCTTGGCTGGCGGGTATTTCGGGGTGGGCCGGGGTCAGCGTGACCTCGCCGACGTCGGAGGTGATGGACAGCAGCCGGTCGTTTTCGGTGAGCGACTGGTTGGTGGCCACGAACAGCAAATCGACGTCACGGCCCGCCTTCACTTCCGGCCCGGTCTGGTCGACCCTGATGCGCACGTCGCGCAGCGCGATGATGCCGACACCGCCTGAGGCGCCGTTGACCGCCGGTTCCTGGGTGGCGGTCTGGGACTGCTGGCCTGCGCTGCAACCGGTCAGCGTTGCGGCGAGCAGCACGCCAGCGGCCATTGCGCGGGTGGGAAAAAGGTTCACAGTTCTCTCCTGCTCGAGCCGCCGGCGTTCGACTATGCACAGTAGTAGGTAGGGCGCTGCGGGGGTACCACCCGGCGCGACGGTCCATGCCGGGCAACTACCTGCGGCGCTTGCCCGCCGCGGTGGCCATGCATGTAATCGGCGTTGTGTCAAGCCCCAATCTTCCCCGGAGGTGCCCCTGACCTGCACCGTTGTGCAACCCGTGTCTGAGCACCGTGTTAGGATGGAGTAGCGAAAGGGGCTCGAATCAGATGATTTTTAAGGTCGGAGACACCGTCGTCTATCCACACCACGGTGCTGCATTGATCGAAGCGATCGAAACCCGGACCATCAAAGGCGAGCAGAAAGAGTATCTCGTTTTGAAGGTTGCCCAGGGTGACCTGACCGTTCGAGTACCCGCCGACAATGCCGAGTACGTCGGTGTGCGCGACGTCGTGGGCCAAGAAGGCCTGGACAAAGTGTTCCAGGTGCTGCGTGCGCCGCACACCGAGGAACCCACCAACTGGTCACGTCGGTACAAGGCCAACCTCGAGAAGCTGGCTTCCGGCGACGTGAACAAGGTGGCCGAGGTCGTCCGTGACCTGTGGCGCCGCGACCAGGAGCGCGGCCTGTCGGCCGGCGAGAAGCGGATGCTTGCCAAGGCCCGCCAGATTCTGGTCGGTGAGCTCGCGCTGGCCGAGAACACCGATGACGCGAAGGCCGCGACCATCCTCGACGAGGTTTTGGCCGCCGCTTCCTAGGCGATATTCGATGTCGCCGCTCAGGCGGCTCCGGTGAGCACGGTCGCGGTCGTCCCGGCTGCGGGTTCGGGTGAGCGGCTGGGCGCGGGCCGGCCGAAGGCGTTCGTGCGGCTAGGCGGTCGCACAATGCTCGAGCGGGCGCTTGCCGGTCTTCACGAATCCGGAGCCGTCGACGCCGTCGTAGTCGCCGTCCCGCCCGACCGCACCGACGAGGCCAAACTGATCGTCGGCGATGCTGCGACCATTGTCGCCGGCGGGGACAGCCGCACAGAGTCGGTGCGACGCGCGCTCGCGGCCGTCGGCCAGCCGGAACTGGTTGTGGTCCACGACGCCGCCCGCGCCCTGACCCCGCCGGCCGTGATCGTCCGTGTTGTCGATGCGCTGCATGCCGGCGCGCAGGCAGTCGTGCCCGTCGTGCCGGTCGCCGACACGATCAAGGCAGTCGACGCCAACGGCGTCGTCATCGCCACGCCCGAGCGCTCCGGTCTTCGTGCGGCGCAGACTCCGCAGGGTTTTCAGACTTCGGTACTGCTGGCCGCGTATGAGCGGTCGGAGTCCGCCGTCACCGATGACGCGTCGATGGTCGAAAGCCTCGGGACGCAGGTGCATGTCGTGGACGGCGACCCCCTGGCGTTCAAGATCACCACAGCGCTTGACCTGCTGCTGGCACGGGCGGTGGTAAGCCTTGACTGATTTTCGCGTCGGGCTCGGCGCCGATGTCCACCCGATCGACGCAGGCCGGCCGTGCTGGCTGCTGTGCCTGTTGTTCGACGACGCCGACGGCTGCAGCGGGCATTCCGACGGCGACGTGGCTGCGCATGCGTTGTGCGACGCACTGTTGTCCGCCGCCGGGCTGGGTGACATCGGAGTTGTCTTCGGAGTCGACGACCCGCGCTGGAAGGGTGTCAGCGGAGGCGACATGCTCGCACACGTCCACGGCCTGCTCGTCGACCACGGATTCGCGGTTGGCAACGCCGCGGTACAGGTGATCGGTAATCAGCCCAAGATCGGACCCCGTCGATACGAGGCGCAGGCGGTGCTGTCCGCATTGGTCGGGGCGCCGGTTTCGGTTTCGGCTACCACCACCGATGGGGTAGGGCTGACCGGGCGCGGCGAGGGACTTGCAGCCATCGCGACGGCATTGGTGGTTCGGGCCGAATAGGCCGGTAAGCTGGCGCGTCGTGACCGATCAGCTGCGGCTTTACGACACCTACGCCGGTGTCGTGCGCGATTTCGCGCCGCTGCGCGACGGCCACGTCTCGATCTACCTGTGCGGCGCGACCGTGCAGGGCCTGCCACACATCGGCCATGTCCGCAGCGCCGTCGCGTTCGACGTATTGCGCCGGTGGCTGATGGCGCGCGGACTCGACGTCGCGTTCGTCCGCAATGTCACCAACATCGACGACAAGATCCTCAACAAAGCCGCGGACGCGGGCCGGCCTTGGTGGGAGTGGGCCGCCACGCACGAACGGGCGTTCACGACCGCTTACGACGCGCTGGGGGTGCTGCCGCCGTCGGCCGAACCGCGCGCCACCGGCCACATTACGCAGATCGTGGAGCTGATCGAGCGGCTGGTCGATGCGGGTTATGCCTACACCGGCGCCGGCGACGTCTATTTCGACGTGCTGCGCTTTACCGACTACGGCAAGCTGTCCGGCCACAAAATCGATGACGTGCACCAGGGAGAGGGTGTCGGCGCGGGAAAGCACGACCAACGCGACTTCACGCTGTGGAAAGGCGCCAAGCCCGGCGAGCCTTCGTGGCCGACACCGTGGGGCCGGGGCCGTCCCGGCTGGCATTCCGAATGTGTGGCAATGGCCCATGAATATCTCGGTGCCGAGTTCGATATCCACTGCGGCGGCATGGATTTGGTGTTCCCGCACCACGAGAACGAAATCGCCCAGGCGGTGGCCGCCGGTGATCGGTTCGCCCGGTACTGGTTGCACAACGGCTGGGTCACCATGGGCGGCGAGAAGATGAGCAAGTCCCTGGGCAATGTGCTGTCGATTCCGGCTGTGCTGCAACGTGTTCGGCCGGTTGAGCTGCGCTACTACCTGGGAAGCGCACACTACCGGTCGATGCTGGAATTCTCGGAGACGGCGCTGCAGGACGCGGTCAAGGCATACCTCGGTATCGAGGACTTCCTGCACCGCGTCCGCACCCGGGTCGGTACGGTGATGCCTGCGGCGTGGACTGCGCGATTCGCCAGTGCGATGGACGACGACTTGTCGGTGCCGATCGCACTCGCCGAGATACACAACGCTCGTGCGGAAGGTAACCGCGCGCTGGAGTCCGGCGATCATGACACCGCATTGGCATGGGCCGGCCAAATCCGGGCGATGATGGCAGTTTTGGGTTGCGACCCGCTGGATGAGCGGTGGGAAACACACGACGAGACCTCGGCGGCGCTGGCTGCGGTCGACGTGTTGGTGCACGCCGAACTGGATCGCCGAGAAGCAGCGCGGGCCGAGCGCGATTGGGCATTGGCTGACGAGATCCGCGAGCGGCTGAAGAAGGCGGGTATCGAAGTCACCGACACCGCCGACGGTCCGCAGTGGTCACTGGGTGACAGGAACTAGATGCCCGGCAATTCCCGGCGCCGGGGCGCGGTACGCAAACCGGGCACCAAGAAAGGCCCGACGGTCGGTTCGGGCGGGGTGCGTCGACGTGGTTTGGAGGGTCGCGGCGCGACACCGCCGGCGCACATGCGGCCGAACCATCCCGCAGCGAAACGAGCTGCGGCAAAACAGAAGTCACGTTCGCGCAAGATAGAGCAGCCAGAGACGGTGCTGGGCCGCAACCCCGTGCTCGAGTGTCTCCGTGCCGGCGTTCCAGCCACCACCCTGTACGTCGCGCTCGGCACCGACTCAGACGAGCGACTGACCGAGTCAGTCACGCGTGCAGCCGATTCCGGTATCCCCATCCTCGAAGTACCGCGTGCCGACCTGGACCGGATCAGCGCCAACGGGTTGCACCAGGGCATCGCGCTGCAGGTGCCGCCATACGACTACGTCCACCCTGACGACTTGCTCGACGCCGCACGGGCCAGGCCCACGCCCGCGCTGCTCGTCGCTCTCGACAACATCTCGGATCCGCGAAATCTCGGCGCGATCATCCGATCGGTGGCGGCGTTCGCCGGAGACGGTGTGCTGATTCCCCAGCGGCGCAGCGCCGCCGTTACTGCTGTAACGTGGCGGACCAGTGCGGGTGCCGCAGCACGGATCCCGGTAGCGCGCGCGACGAATCTCAATCGGACGCTGAAGGATTGGGCCGCGACCGGGCTTCAGATCGTCGGCCTCGATGCCGAGGGCGATACCGTGCTGGACGAGTTGGACGCCACCGGGGACGTCGTGGTCGTCGTCGGCTCGGAGGGTAAGGGCCTGTCGCGGCTGGTGCGGGAGAACTGCGACGCGGTGGTCTCGATCCCGATGGCCGGTGCCACCGAATCACTGAATGCGGCGGTGGCAGCCGGTGTGGTGCTGGCAGAGGTCGCCCGCCAGCGCCGCCGGGCTTGACCTCCCCGTCTTCTCTCCTACCTTCTTCCGCGACACGTAACGTCGGCGGCGACAGGCCGAGAATGGTCGCCACCGTTTGAGTCTCGGCGCGGGAAGCGCGGGCCGACTCGAATCACAGATGAGCCAAGACGCGTTCGGCGAACTCCTCGGGATGCTCCCGATGCATAAAATGTCCGCCCGGCACCTCCTCAACGATGTACTCGTTCTCGAACATTCGACCAGCGGCGCGATAGTCGGAGGGTTCGACGGCTGGATCATCTAGTCCCGCGAAGGCGACCGTCGGGACTGTGATCTGCGCCTTCAACGAAGCGCTGGGTATGGGCGAGAGCTTTCGGTAATAACCGAACGCAGCGTTCAAGCTCGCTGGGTTCGCAAAGCACGTGCGGACGGCGTCGAACTCGCTCGGGTGAGGAGTCCACGCCGGGGACCATCGGCGATAGATCGCGGGCAGCGCGGCAAAGTCGTTGCGTGCGAAACGGGCCGGCGCTCCCGGCAGCTTACATGTCGCGAAATGGCGGACGGCCCAAAGCTTCTTCAGCGACGGTCTAACCGCGGCCGGGTGAGGAATGCCGATGACGAACAACTTCTTTACGAGCTTTGGGCCGAGCGCTGCCGCGCCGTACGCGGCCGAGGCACCCCAGTCGTGTCCGATGAGGATGGCGTCCTGGGCGCCAAGCGATTCAATCAATGCAAGCACATCGCGCGCGAGGGTCTCCTGATCTGGGTCGTGATCTGGAACCGCACTGGGGTGATATCCGCGCATGAACGGACTGACCGCGCGGTATCCCATTGCGGCAATTTTCGGGCGAAGATCATCCCAGGTATGTGCCGTGTCGGGGAACCCGTGAAGCATGAGTACCAGGGGTCCCGAGCCGTCCTCGATATAGGCGAACCGCAGTTCATTCGCGTCGACGTGATGGATTGAATCAGGCATGACTTATGGACAATACGCCGATCCCCCTGGCGGTTTGATCCAACGTGAGCGCACGGTGATTTGAAGCCGGAAAATTCGCAGTGCACTCACGTTCGGCGGACGTTACGGCCCGATGAGGTGCAGACCCGCCCACAGTGCGAGCACCGCGAGGCCCAACGTGAGCGGGACAGTGCAGATTCCCAGCCGGGTGAACCGGCCCGCACCGTCGTCGGCACCGTTGGCGTGCAAGACATTTCGCCACAGCAGGTTGGCCAGCGACCCGATGTAGGTGAGATTGGGGCCGACATTCACGCCGATCAGCACGGCGAGGACAGCGCCCGCCCCGCCCGGCGTGACAAGGGGCAACATCAGCAGCGTGGCGGGCAAGTTGTTCACCACGTTGGCAAGTACCGCCGCGACCGCCGCCACGACAAGCAGAGCCACCAACCCGGTGCCGGTGGGCAGTAAATCGCTTGTCGCCGAGTCCAGACCGTTGACCATCGCGGCGCGGACGACGACGCCGAGCGCCAACACGAATGTCAAGAACGGCACGTTGACCGCCCGCACGATCCCGCGCACCGTGGCCCGCCGTCGCACCAACCCGTGCACGGCCAACACGGTAGCGCCTGCGAAGGCAGCCCACGCCGGCGCGACACCGATCAGCGACGTGCCCGCAAATCCGCCCAGCGTGAGTGCCACCACGACAAGCGTGAAAACCGGTGGACGAGGTAGGGCACCGACGTCGCGGCTGTCGACGTCGTCGGACAAGTCGGAGGCGAAAAACCACCGCAACACCACGTACTCGGCTGCGATCGCCACCAGCCACGGTGCCGTCATCAACACCGTGAAACGGGTGAAAGTGAGGCCGGCGGCCGAAAATGCAAGCAGGTTAGTCAAATTCGACACCGGCAACAGCAGTGACGCGGTGTTCGCCAGGTGCGCGCTGGCGTAAGTGTGCGGTCTCGACGGCAGCCGCAGTGTGCGCGCGGTGGCCAGCACGACGGGGGTCAACAGCACCACGGTCGCATCGAGACTGAGCACCGCGGTGGTCAACGAGGCGATCACGAACACCCGCCGCAACAGCAGCCTCGGGCGTCCCGCACTGCCGCGGGCCATCAACTGGCCGGCGGCGTGGAACACGCCTTCGTCGTCGCAGAGCTGCGCAAGCACCAGCACGGCGGCGAGAAAACCGACGACCGGCAACAGCCGGGTTAGTTCGTCGGCGGCCTCGTGGAAGCTGACCGCGCCGATTGCGATCAGCACTGCGGCTACCGGTACAGCCGCGACGGCCTCTGTCCACCCGCGTGGCCGTATGACCGCAAATGCCAGCACGACGGCTAGCGACGCCAGGGAGATGATCAGCAAGGCGATGTAAGCGCTTTAATCCCAAGGGTTTTCAGGCTGCCACACCGTCGGCATACTCAACGAGATGCCGTCCTCGGCGGCAAGCCGGCCGAGCACCCGGACTGTGGCATCGAGGTCGTCGCCCGCGTAGGGGAGCGCTCGCAGCGGCTCTGTCAGCGGGCGGAAAAAGTCGTCCCAATGGATCAGCACGACCCGACGCGCGCCCACCGACCGGACCGTCTCGGTCCAGTAGTCGGTCATGTACTGCTCGGATTGCAAACCAAGCTGGCCGACCCCCAGGTAGACGACTTCCGCCTGCTGTCCGGTAAGCGCACCCTCGACATAGCCGGCGCTGCCCTGGATCAGCATCCGCCGATTCGTCGGGACGTGACGGATCAGCACCGACCACGCCTCGCCGCACTTGTAAGCAGAGGCCTTGGCCGGGGGCGCGATCGGTTCGGTGATGACACCGGGATAGCGGTCCGGCGGTGAATGTTTCGACTCGATCATCGTGACCTCATAGGCGCCGAACTTCATTGTCTGACCGGACTCGGCGACGACGATGCGGTCCTCGGGCAGGCCATGCCCGCGACCGACATTGGCCGCGGACTCGCCGCCCACCAGCGTGGCCTCCGTGCGGGTGGCCACCACCGCGGAATCCAGCGCGTGGTCATAGTGGGTATGCACTGCAATGACCGCGGCCAGCGAGCGCACCCGGGTGCGTTCCAGGCAACCGATGATCCGCTCCAGGGACGGCTCGAGCTGTCGCACCGCGACGGTGGCCAGGCTCGGGCGGGAAAAGAACCCGTCGGTCATCACTGCCGAGGTGCCGTCACTGATCAGCAGCGTGGCCACACCCAACCATGTCACCGAGAGCGGCGCATCGGCCTCCGCGGCCGGCACATCGAATCGCTTGGTGAAGTCCGCCATGAAGGGACGGCCGAGCTTGAGGCGCATGTTCTCACCCTACGGCGAGTCGCCGCAGACACATTGTGGTCAGCCGACGGGCGCCAGCATCTGCTTCCACCCGTCATTGCCGGTCGGCGGGGAATCCGTGACGCTGTAGCGAGATCCGTCCGGTGCCACCACTTGACCGCTTTGCGGATTGTAGAGGGCGGTGGGCACCTGTGCCGGGGTGTAAGTGCACGGGTTGGGCTGCTGGCCGCTGCATGTCACGCTGCCCTGCCCCGGTACCGACGGCGGATCGCTCGATGGTGGTGGTGTCCCCCCGATCGGCAGCAGGTTGGCCGGCAGTGGGTTCATCCCGTTGAGAAGGCTGGGCGCCGGGATCACCCGGCCCGGATCCACCGGCTGATCACAGCGTGCCCCGGGCGCCGGGCACGTCAAGATCTGGTTCGGGTCCCCGTACCACGGGTTGGTGCCCAACGGCACATACTGCTCGTCGCCGTGGCACTCACGCGGCGTCGCAGCGCGCTTACCCGGTACGTCCTGGCACGGATAATTGCGCGCCCCGCGCACGACGTTGCCCTGAGAATCCTTCGGGATTTTGCAGTACAAACCCGACGGCAGCGGCTTGGGCGAGGTGTCGGCCGGCGCGCGCCACTCCGACGCGGGCAAGAAACCCGTCAGGCACGGCGGCGGCGAATTGAGCGCGGTCCCCAGTCCCGGTGGAACCAGGCTCAACGTCGCGACCGAGGCGCCGATCCCGACGAACAGCGGACCCAACGCGAAGTTGATGATGCCCTCGCCCGGCCAGATCGAACCGGCCTGCAGTTGCGCGGCGCTCTGGGGAAAGTAGACCAGCGCTTGTTCTACGCCCTTGTGGTAGCGCTTGAGCATGTCGATGACGATCTCGAGGTTGGCCAGCGTCTGCGGCAACGACTCGCGTACGTCGGAAAACACCGCATTGATCTGATCGGCGGTCGGGGCCGCCTGCTGCAGCCCGCTGCGCAGCGCCGCGTCCTGCTCGGCGGCCTGTGCACTGATCGCGTTGAGGTTTGCCGACCACTGCTGGATCGCGTCGCCGGAAGTGACCTGAGAATTCAGGATCGGTGTCGAGTGCGCGATGATGTCGTTGACCTGCGGCAGGTTGTCACGGAAGTCGCTGGCGATCGCGGTCGTGGAGTCCACCAGTCGCTGCAGCGCCGGTCCTAGTCCGCCGACGGCCTGCGAGGCCTCGGTCAGCAGTGTGTCGATCTTGTCCTTCGGCAGCACCGTTAGCCCCCGGTTAGCTGCATCCAGCGCCGGCCCGACTTCGCTGGGTACGGTCCCGTTGACGATTGTCTGCCCGTCATGCAGATACTGCTTGGCCTCGTCGGTCGGAGGCACGAGATCCACGTACTGTTCGCCGACCGCCGACACCGAGTGCACGTTCGCCGTCGTGTTCACCGGGATCTTGTAGTCGTCGGAGACGCTCATGGTGGCCCGCGCACCGGTCTCGGTTGGCTCGACCTTGGTCACCTTGCCGACCGTCGCGCCGCGGTAGGTCACGTTCGCCGTCGCATACAGTCCGGCTGACCTCTCAAAGTTGGCATACAACGTGTATTGGCCAAGCCCGGCGCGCGACGGAAGGCTCAGGTAGTACCACCCCAGCACGATCAGAGCCACCAGTGTCAGAATTGTGAAGATCGCCAGCTGAAGCCGGACGAACGGCGTCAGTACCGGGTCGCCCTCGCCGGTCCAGCGCACGGCTCCTCCTTGCTTCGCGATGCGGACGGAACCTTACCGGACAACACACGCGGTATTAGTCGAGACGAAAAAATTGTCTCGATCGTCAAGTAGTCGGTTCAGGTAAACGGTTTCAACTCGATGCCGTCGGCAATCAGATGGTGTCGCACCGCATTCGTGATCTGTACGGCGCCCGGCGAATCGCCGTGAACGCAGACGGATTCCGCGGCAATCGGAATCAGCGACCCATCGATAGCGGTCACTTGACCGCGACCGATCATCGTGGCCACCCGCTCTGCAACCACATCAGGGTCGTGGATCACCGCACCGGGCTCGCGTCGGGACACCAGTTGACCGTCGGGCGTGTACGCGCGGTCCGCGAACGCCTCTGCGACGCAACGCAAACCCAAACTGCCTGCGGCGTCGAACAACGCGGACTTCGCGAGGCCGAGTATCGGCAGAGACGGATCCACCGCGTACGTCGCCTCGGCGACGGCACGCGCCTGGCTCTCGTCGGCGACCGCGGTGTTGTACAGCGCGCCATGGGGTTTCACGTATGAAACGGTTGTGCCCGCCGCCTTTGCCAGCGCCTGCAATGCACCGATCTGGTATATGACGTCCGCTGTCAGCTCCTCGGAGGGGATGTCGATGTAGCGCCGCCCGAAACCGGCGAGGTCGCGGTAGCCGACCTGGGCGCCGACGCGCACGCCGTTTTCTGCGGCTGCGCGACACGTACGGGCGAGCCCCGCTGGATCGCCGGCGTGGAACCCGCACGCGACGTTGGCGCTCGTCACCAGCTGCAGCATCGCGTCGTCGTCACCCAGACGCCACACCCCGAAGCCCTCGCCGAGGTCGGCGTTCAGGTCGATGGTGCGCGTCACGCAATCAGCCTAAGCGTGACGGCGCTGGCGGCGACCGTGTTCGACGAGCCAACACACGACGAAGATCGCAAAGGAAATCACTGTGACGAATACCGAAATCGGCACACCGGGGGCAAGGGACAACACGATGCCGCCTACGGCCGCGATTTCGGCAAAGACCACCGATGCTGCGATGGTCGCCGGCGGTGACGAACACACCCGGGCGGCGGCAGCGGCCGGGGTGATCAACAACGACATCACCAGCAATGCGCCCACGATCTGCACGCCTTGCGCCGCCACCACGCCGACCAGAGCCGCGAACATGATTCCGAGTGCGCGCACCGGCACACCGCGTGCCGCAGCCACATCGGGATCAACGGTGGCGAACAACAATGGCCGCGAGCCGATTGCGAGCACCGCGATGACAAGCACAGAGACGACGATCAGAGCCACCAGTCCCGAATAGCCGACGCCGACGATCTGACCGGTCAGCAACGCGAAGCTGGTGCCGGCCCGGCCTGGATAGAGGTGGATGAACAACACCGCCAGCCCGAGTCCGAATGCCACGACCACGCCTATGGCCGAGTCGCGTTCGCGGACGTGCTGCCCGAGGAAGCCGAACAGCACCGCGGCCACGAGGCTGCCGGCCAGCGCGCCGACACCGAGGTTGAAGCCGGCCAGCAGCGCGAAAGCCGCTCCCGTCAAGGACAATTCAGCAGAGCCGTGCACCGCGAACGACATTTGTCTCATCACGATATACGGGCCGATCAACCCTGCGATCAGCGCGAGCAGCACAGCGGCGACCACGGCTTGTTGCACAAACCCGCGGCGCAGCAGATCTGCGGTGACGTCGAACGCGAACATGTTGTGCAGCAACTGATCAAAGGCATCACTCATGGCAGAAGCCCCGGTTTCCCACCACTACGTACTGGCCGCGCACCCGCACCACGTCGATCTCGGTGCGATAGAGCTTCGACAGGTTCTCCGATGTCATCACTTCGTCGACAGTGCCCATCCGGAAGCGGCCATCCACCAGATACAGCAGCCGGTCGACGAAGGGCAGTACCGGGTTGATCTCGTGCGTGACGAACAGCACTGCCGTGTCGGCGTCACGCCGCCGTTTGTCGATCAGCTCCGAAACTTGCTGTGCGCTGGACGGATCCAGGTTCAGCAGTGGCTCATCGCACAGCAGCACAATCGGATCTCCGGCGAGCGCCTGGGCGATCCGCAGCCGTTGCAGCTCGCCTCCGGAAAGTATCGAAAGCTGCTCGTCGCCCAGATGCGTCGAACCGACATCGGAAAGCGCGCGGTTTACCGTCACGTCACGCTCACGGCGCACCGCGCGTCGCGCTGTCAGGCCCCAGCGGTGGCCATCGACACCGAGGCGCACCAAATCCCTGCCCCGCATCGCCGGACCGCCCGCCGCGCGGTGCTGTGGAATGTACCCCACCATGCTGTTGCGTGCCGAAACCGGTTGGTTTGCAACGTAAGCCGACCCACCTGTGAGCGTCAACTGACCGGTGAGCACCTTGAGAAGCGACGTCTTGCCCGAGCCGTTCGGTCCGAGTATCGCCACAAACTCCCCGGGGGCCACCGCCAGATCGAGGCCGTCCCACAGCGTGCGGTCGCCGAACCTCAAGCATGCGTCGGTGAGCCGGACAGCCGGTGCAGTCATGGGCGGTGTTTGTCGCCGTGCTGCAGAGCCGCGCTGAGCCGGTCGACCGTCTGGTGCTGCCAAGAAACGAAATCCATTCCCGCAGGCAGGGTCTCAGTGACCTCGACCACCGGTATCCGTGCGGAGCGGGCGGCGTCCACGACGCGCTTGGTCACCGCGGTGGTGGTTTGCGGGTTGGACAGCACCACTTGAACCGCGCGGCCTGTGATCAAGTCCAGCACCGATGCGATGTCGGCAGGTGACGGGTCGGCATCAACGCTGATTGCCTTGTAGTACCCGGGCGGAGTCTTGTCAGTGAGGCCCGTCGCGGCCTCCAGGTAACCGGCGACGTCCTCGGTGGCAGTCGACGCCGCACCGGGGTGCGCCGTCGCGATCGCATGTTCGGCGGCGAGGACGCCGTCGACCGAGGCGGCGAACTTCTGCGCGTTGGCCTTGTAGTCCTCACCGTGGGCGGGGTCTATGGCCGCGAGGTGGTCGGCGAGCGCGCCCGCGACCGCCGACACCGTGTCGAGGTCGTAGAAAACGTGGGGGTTGGCTCCGGGCTGGTGGCCGCCGACAGCAAACGCATCGATGCGCTCGACGTTCGCATGGTCGTCGAGCACCGCGTCGACGAACGGGTCATAGCCGCCACCGTTGTAGACCACGACTTGCGCGTCGGCAATGGCCGCGGCGTCGGCCGCGCTGGCGTCATAGGAGTGCGGGTCTTGCGCGGGGTTGTCGATGATCGACCGCACCTGCGCGTAATTGCCTACGACTGCCGCCGCGACGGCGCCCCAGGCCGTCGTCGACGCGACAACCCTGACCTGGCCGCCGGGGTGCGTAGGGGAACCGCAGGCCGCCAGCGCGACGCCCACAGCCACCAGAGATACCGCGAGCCGGCGCATACGCTCCCTTAACACAAATGAAAACCGTTTCCAATAATGTAGCGCATCGGCGGTGCGGCTGTCGCCGGATGCGCTAACCTCCCGGAGCATGTCGCGACAGCCTTATCGGCGGCGAGCCACCCTGGCCTCACTGGCCGCCGAACTCAACGTGTCGCGTACGACGATCTCGAACGCTTACAACCGGCCCGACCAGTTGTCCGCAGAGATGCGTGAGCGGGTGCTGCAGACAGCCAAGCGCTTGGGCTATCCAGGGCCCGACCCGGTGGCGCGGTCGCTGCGCACCCGCAAGGCCGGAGCGGTGGGACTGGTTCTCACTGAGCGACTGAACTATGCCTTCAGTGATCCGGCCGCGGTGAGTTTTGTTTCGGGACTTGCGGAATCGTGTGAGGAGGCGGGACAGGGCCTGCTGGTGGTAGCCGTCGGGCCCGGCCGCAGCATCGCCGAGGGCTCGCACGCGGTGTTGAACGCTGCTGTCGACGGCTTCGTCGTCTATTCGGTTGCCGACGACAACCCGTATCTTCAGGTGGCGCTTGAGCGCAACTTGCCGGTGGTGGTGGTGGACCAACCCAAGGACGTGTCGGGCACCTCGGGCGTGGCCATCGACGACCGCGCCGCGATGCGAGAGCTCACGGATTACGTTGTCGGGCTGGGACATCGCGAGATCGGCTTGCTGACGATGCGGCTCGGACGCGATCGCACTTCGGCCGCGGCGGCCGTCGCGAGCCCAGAACGGTTGTGCTCCACTCATTTTCACGTCCAACGCGAACGCATCGAGGGTGTGCGCGACGCGATGGCGGCGGCCGGCCTCGACCCGGCCGCGCTGACCGTCGTCGAAAGCTACGAGCACCTGGCGACATCCGGCGGGGCCGCGGCCGAAGTAGCGCTCGAGACGAACCCGCGGATCACCGCGCTGATGTGCACTGCCGATGTGCTGGCGCTGTCGGCGATGGACTACCTGCGCGCCCGCGGCATCTACGTACCGGGGCAGATGACGGTCACAGGATTCGACGGAGTGCCCGACGCGCTGCGCCGAGGATTGTCGACGGTCGCGCAACTGAACCTCGAAAAAGGCCGTCGCGCAGGAAAACTCCTACACACACCGCCGCGGAGCGGGCTTCCGGTGAACGAGGTGCTGCCGACTGAGCTGATCCGCGGCCGCACCGCCGGCCCGCCCACCTAATCCTGCGAGCGTGCGCGTCTGCGGGCCGACACGCCGTGAGATTACAGACATTTACGCACGCTCGCGGCGAGGTGAGCGTGCTAAAGCCTCGGGTGTTCCTCGTCACCGATCAGCAACCGGACGGCAAGGTCCAGCCGCTTGCTGACGTCGGTCGCCGACGCGCGGCGGGTAAGCCAGGCCAACAAATTCGACAGCCACACATCGGAGATCACCCGAGCGATGTGGTACTGGTCCTCGGTCGGGTCGCCGTCGCTCATCGCGCGCGCGAACATGCTGTCCATCAGCTTGCCTACGTGGTCGACTTCACCGGCCGCCGACGCGTCGGCGAATACGAACGCACGCGTCATCGCCTCGGTCAACAACGGATTGCGCTGCATCGCGCGATTCAGCCGGCTGATCATCTGGTGCAGTCGCTGATACGGGCTACCCGCTCCGATCGCGGCACGGTCGTTCTTGGCGTCGATGCGCTCGAACTCGCGACCCAGAGCCGACACGAGCAGATGCACTTTCGACGGGAAGTACCGGTACAGGGTGCCGACTGCCACGTCGGCGCGTTCGGCGACAGCGCGCATCTGAACCGCTTCGTAGCCGCCCTTAGAGGCAATAGCCAGGGTGGCGTCCAGGATGCGCTTGCGGCGCTCCCGTTGGGCCTCGGAACCGAGTTCGGACTCGGCCAAGGCGGCGACCGTCAGCACCTGCGGCTGACGCGGTTCGCCTGGCGACCCGGAACTGGTCTGCGCTGGCGTCGACATGGGTTGAGCGGCTCCTTCTAATCGTCGTCGCGGGTGGAACGATACGCACGCGGGCCGGAAATTTCTCCCCTCCGTATCCCCCGTCAGCGCTCGTGTCCTGCTGCGATGCCTACCGGTTTGACGACCGGTACACATACTATTAGAACACGTTCTAGTAGGCTGCACGTGCCTTTCCATCCAGGCTGAGGAGAACGATCGTGGCATCCCCTGGCGCTCTTCGCACAAGCGGCTCATCGGCAGATCACCAAACCGCCGCCCGCGAACTGGTGCGGTCGTGGGCGCCGAGCTCGGGCGCGGTCGCCGCGGTCCGCGCGATCGAGCAGGGCGACGCCGATGCGTGGCTGAAGCCGTTTCGTGGGTTAGCCGAGTTGGGCTTCTTCGGGGTCGCGGTGCCCGAAGCACTGTCGGGCGCCGGCGCCAGCATTGCCGATCTGTGCGCGATGCTCGACGAGGCCGCCTACGCACTGGTGCCCGGCCCCGTGGCCACCACGGCACTGGCCACACTGCTGATCGATGACCAACAGGTGCTCGACGAGCTCGTGTCGGGTCAACGCAGCGCCGGCCTGGTGCTTCCCGGCGCTGCACCCCTGGCGCTCGGGGCCAGGAGTGGCGAATACGTAATCGCCTCCGCCACAGACGAATGGCTACTGATCGACACCGAGGCTGACAACGTGACCGTCGAGGCGATGACGCCGACGGACTTCTCCCGCCCCTTGGCACGGGTAGTGCTCGATTCCGCGCCGGCGAAGGCATTGCGACTCGGTGGCGAGCGCGTCGAAAACCTTGCTGCCACTGTGTTGGCCGCCGAGGCTGCCGGGATCGCGCGCTGGACATTGGACACCGCTGCGGAATACGCGAAGGTGCGCGAACAGTTCGGCAAGCCGATCGGCAGCTTTCAGGCGGTCAAGCACATGTGCGCCGAGATGCTGCTGCGCTCCGAGCAGGCCACTGTTGCCGCTGCAGATGCGGCCGTGGCCGCGGACGGGGACGACGGACAGTTCGCCGTCGCCGCGGCCGTCGCGGCCGCCGTCGGCATCGACGCCGCGGTCGCCAACGCCAAGGACTGCATTCAGGTGCTCGGCGGCATCGGCATCACCTGGGAGCACGACGCGCACCTGTATCTGCGTCGGGCATACGGCATTTCGCAGTTTCTCGGCGGGCGGTCACGATGGCTGCGCCGGGTAGCCGCGTTGACGCGCGACGGCGTGCGCCGCGAGCTTCACATCGACCTCGACTCGGTTGAGCACCTACGGCCCGAGATCGCGGCAGCGGTCGCCGCGGTGGCCGCACTGCCACATGAGAAGCGTCAGGCTGCACTCGCCGAGGCAGGGTTGCAGGCACCGCACTGGCCGAAACCGTACGGGCGCAACGCATCTCCGGCGGAGCAGCTGCTGATCGACCAGGAGATGTCGGCCGCCGACGTGACCCGGCCTGACCTGGTGATCGGGTGGTGGGCCGCGCCGACGATCCTCGAGCACGGCTCTGCCGAGCAGATCGAACGTTTTGTGCCGGCGACGCTACGCGGCGAGCTGTTCTGGTGCCAGCTGTTCAGCGAGCCCGGCGCCGGCTCAGACCTGGCATCGCTGCGTATGAAAGCCGTTCGGGCAGACGGCGCGGACGCGAGGGGCACAAAAGGGTCCGGTTGGAAGCTCACCGGGCAGAAGGTCTGGACGTCGCGGGCGAACTGGGCCCAGTGGGGAGTGTGTCTGGCCCGTACCGACCCGGATGCCCCGAAACACAAGGGCATCACCTATTTCCTCGTCGACATGAAGACGCCGGGGATCACTATCCGCCCGCTGCGGGAGATCACCGGCGACGAATTGTTCAACGAGGTGTTCTTCGACGACGTGTTCGTGCCCGACGAGATGGTCGTCGGCGAGGTGAACGACGGCTGGCGGCTGGCGCGCACCACGCTGGCCAACGAGCGCGTTGCGATGGCGCAGGGCACCGCACTGGGCAACCCGATGGAGGAGCTGCTTGCCGGCGTCGCCGGCGTCGACCTCGATCCCGCGGACCAGGACCAGCTGGGCGCGTTGGTCGTGACGGCGCAAGTCGGGTCACTGCTGGATCAGCGCATCGCGCAACTCGCCGTCGGGGGCGGGGACCCGGGCCCGCAGGCCAGCGCCCGCAAGCTGATCGGCGTGCGCTACCGGCAAAAACTGGCGGAGTTGCGGATGCAGCTCTCCGAGGGCGGCGGGATCGTCGACAACAAGTTGGTGCAAGACTTCCTCAACACGCGGTGTTTGACCATCGCCGGCGGCACCGAGCAGATTCTGCTGACGCTTGCCGGCGAACGACTGCTCGGCCTGCCGCGTTAGGAGAACGTGGTCTGCGCGCAGGTGCTCGGCGATGTGATGTTCACTCCGGAGTACACCACCTGAATCTCGGCGCAGACGATGTAGTCCGCGGTGAGCAGCGGTTGCCCGGTCTGCCAGTCGGTGGGCTGGGTCTGCCCGGAGATCTTGTATTTCTCCGGCGGCCCGCCGCCGAAGTAGATCGTCGCGATTTCGCGGCGGCCCAACTCCTTGTACTGCCGGGTGTTGGCGGCGACAACCTGCGTCTCGAGGTTGTTGGTTCGGCTCGACGAGCGAATCGTCGTGGTCTGGCGTGCCCACAAATCATCTGGGAAGCCCAGCACGTCAGCGCCGGCGCGCCGGTTCGCGGCAACCGTGAAATAGCACTGCTTGTCAGCGATCGGGCAGTTGGCGGTGACATGCACCTCCAGTGCGGTGCCGTCGGGGAGCGGGAACGACGTGTCGCGGTTGTCGGTCGCGGCGGCCGACACCGTCGGCACCACCAGCGTCGTGGTGAGCAGTCCGGACGCCAGCACCGTCGCCAACCGCATCATGGTGGGTCCCTCCCAGGATCTTCGGTGCTCCTCGCGTCCGCGCGTAGCAGCGAAATGCTAGCCCGCGCGCCTACTCGTCGTAGGTGACTTCCACCGAATCCGATCGCGGCCGGGCCTGGCAGCCCAAAATCAAGCCTTCGTCGAGGTCGGACTGCTCGAGCACGTCGTTGACCTCCATTTCGACGTCGCCGCTGCGCTTGAGCACCGCGCACGCCCCGCAATGTCCTTCGCGGCAGGAAAAGGGCGCGTCGAGGCCCTTGTCCAGCAGCACGTCGAGCAACTTGGCGTTGCGCGGCCATTTGATCTCGTGGGTCTCGCCGTCGAGCGTGACGACCGCGGTGGCCGGCGGCTCGTCGCCCTCGTCCTCCTCGATCACGACTGCGGCGAACGGGTCGGAGTCCAACGACTTGAACACCTCGATGTGCACCCGCTGATCGGGTACGCCGACGACGCCGAGCGCGGCGTCGGCCGCCGCCATGAACGGTCCCGGCCCGCAGATGTAGGCGTCGCGTTCGGCGAACGGCGCCACCAGCCCGGCCAGCGCGGCTTCGGTGGGCAGGCCCTGCACCGACTCCAGCCAGTGCACGACCGTCAGCCGGTCCGGATACTTCGCGGCCAGATCGCGCAGCGCGCTGCCGAAGATCACCGAGTTGTCGTCGCGGTTGGCGTAGAGGAGCGTCACCTTGCCGCCGCCCTCGGCGAGCGCGGACTTGCAGATCGACATCATCGGGGTGATCCCGCTGCCGGCCGCCAGCAACAGGAAATCGGCATCGAGGGTCTTCGGCACGAACGTCCCCGAGGGCGCCAGCACATGCAGCTTCATGCCCGCGTGGGCGTGGTCGCACAGCCAGTTCGACGCGTAACCGCCGTCGGTGCGCTTGACGGTGACGGCCATCGGATCGTCGGTGAACGGCGAGCTGCACAGCGAGTAGCACCGCGCCACCGAGCCGGTCTTCTCGCTGGGGATGCGCAATGTCAGAAACTGCCCCGGCGCGTATTTCAACCGCTGCGGGGGGATCTCGACCCCGTCGGGAACCTTGAACACCAGCGAGCGCGCGTCGTCGGTCTCGGCGACGACATCGGCCACCTGCAGTTCCAGCACGTGGCTGCCGAGTGGCTCGTCGGTCACGACTCTCCTTCCTGCAGGAACTAGAACATGTTACAGAAATCCAGTTCTTGAGGTCTACCCGCTGCAGGAATGCGGCGCTCGACTAAAATGGTAACGTGTTCTAATCTTGCGTCTAAGCCCGCATCTCTGGAGGGAATACGTGACGTCCATTCAACAACGCGACGCCCAGTCAGTCCTAGCCGCGGTCGACGAACTGCTGCCGAAGCTCCGCCAACGGGCCCAGGAAACAGAGGACCTGCGCCGGCTTCCGGACGCCACGGTCAGCGAGCTCCAAGAGATCGGCTTCTTCCGGTTGCTGCAACCCGAGCAGTGGGGCGGCCTGCAGTGCGATCCGGCGCTGTTCTACGAGGCCACCCGCCGGCTGGCCAGTGCTTGCGGCTCGACGGGTTGGGTCAGCTCGATCGTCGGCGTGCACAACTGGCACCTCGCGCTGTTCGACCAGCAGGCCCAGGAAGAAGTATGGGGCGACGACAGCAATGTGCGGATTTCGTCGTCGTACGCGCCGATGGGTGCGGGCCAGGCGGTCGACGGCGGATATCTGGTCAACGGCTCGTGGAACTGGTCCTCGGGATGCGATCACGCCACGTGGACGTTCGTCGGCGGGCCGGTGATCAAAGACGGCAAGCCAGTGGACTTCGGCAGCTTTTTGATCCCGCGTTCCGAGTACGAGATCGACGACGTGTGGCATGTGGTCGGACTGCGCGGCACCGGGTCCAACACCCTGGTCGTCAAGGATGTTTTCGTGCCGCAGCATCGGTTCTTGTCGTACAAGTCGATGAACGACCGCACCGCCGGCGGTTTGGAGACCAACACGGCACCGGTGTACAAGATGCCATGGGGCACAGTGCATCCGACGACGATCTCGGCACCCATTGTCGGAATGGCTTACGGCGCGTACGAAGCGCACGTCGAGCATCAGGGCAAGCGCGTGCGCGCGGCGTTCGCTGGTGAGAGGGCCAAGGACGATCCGTTCGCCAAGGTGCGAATTGCCGAGGCGGCCAGCGACATCGACGCGGCGTGGCGGCAGCTGATGGGCAATGTCAGCGACGAGTACGCGCTGCTGTGCGCCGATAAGGAGATACCGTTCGAGTTGCGCGCCCGCGCCCGTCGCGACCAGGTCCGCGCCACTGGGCGGGCGATAGCGTCCATCGACCGCCTGTTCGAGGCCTCGGGCGCGACTGCACTGGCCAATAGCGCTCCCGTGCAACGATTCTGGCGCGATGCCCATGCCGGGCGGGTGCACGCCGCCAACGACCCCGAGCGGGCGTACCTGATCTTCGGCGACAACGAGTTCGGCCTGCCTCCCAAGGACACCATGGTCTGATGACGTCCTTCGTATCCGAGGCCGAATCGCAATCCGAGGTCACCTTCGAGTCGACGTCCCGATATGCGGAAGTGGGGGGCGCCGATCGGGTGATGCGGCTGCACTACCACGAGGCGGGCCTCGGTCACGACCAGACCGTGGTGCTGCTGCACGGCGGCGGGCCGGGTGCGTCGAGCTGGTCCAACTTCGGCCGCAACATTGCTGTGCTCGCCAAGCACTTCCACGTGCTGGCCGTCGACCAGCCCGGCTACGGCCACTCCGATAAGCACACCGAGCACGAACAGTACAACCGTTACAGTGCAACGGCTTTGCTGAATCTGTTCGACCACCTCGGCATCGACCGGGTGCCGCTGGTCGGCAACTCACTCGGGGGCGGCACCGCGGTGCGGTTCGCGCTCGACAACCCGGACCGCGCCGGCCGGCTGGTACTGATGGGGCCCGGCGGGCTGAGCGTGAACCTGTTCGCGCCCGATCCCACGGAGGGCGTGAAGCTGCTGGGAAAGTTCTCCGCCGAACCGACGCGGGAGAACATGGAGAAGTTCCTGCGGATCATGGTGTTCGACCAGAAGCTGGTGACGCCGGAACTGATCGACGAGCGCTTCGCGATCGCCAGTACCCCGGAGTCACTCGCTGCTACCCGGGCGATGGGAAAGTCGTTCGCCGGAGCCGACTTCGAACTCGGCATGATGTGGCGCGAGGTGCACAAGCTGCGCCAGCCGGTGCTGTTGATTTGGGGCCGCGAGGACCGGGTCAATCCGCTCGACGGCGCTTTCGTGGCGCTGAAGCAGATCCCGCGCGCGCAGTTGCACGTCTTCGGTCGGTGCGGGCACTGGGCGCAGCTCGAGAAGTTCGACGAATTCAACAGGCTGACAATCGACTTCCTCGGGGGTGTGTGATGAGCGCTTGCGCGAAGAACGGAGGGCACAGATGAGCATTCGATCACTGGGATACCTGCGCATCGGGGCCACCGACATGGCCGCGTGGCGGGAGTACGGGCTGAAGGTGCTCGGCATGGTCGAGGGCAAAGGCACCACGGAGGGCGCGCTGTATCTGCGGATGGACGACTTTCCGGCACGGCTGGTGATCATTCCCGGTGAGCGCGACCGGTTACTGGAGTCCGGGTGGGAAACCGCCAATGCCCAAGGGCTGCAGGAGGTCCGCAACCGACTCGATGTCGAGGGGGTGCCCTACAAGGAGGCCACCGCCGCCGAACTGGCCGACCGTCGCGTCGACGAGATGATCAGGTTCCAAGATCCGTCGGGCAACTGCCTCGAGGTATTCCACGGCGCCGCGCTGGAGCATCGCCGGGTCGTGAGCCCGTATGGGCACAAGTTCGTCACCGGGGAGCAGGGCCTGGGCCATGTGGTGCTGACCACGCGCGACGACGCGGAGGCGCTGCACTTCTACCGCGACGTGCTCGGGTTCTACCTGCGCGACTCGATGCGGCTGCCTCCGCAGCTCGTCGGCCGGCCCGCCGACGGCCCGCCGGCGTGGCTGCGGTTCTTCGGCTGCAATCCACGGCACCACAGCCTGGCGTTCATGCCGGGCGAGACGCCGAGCGGCATCGTCCACTTGATGGTGGAGGTAGAGAACAGCGACGACGTCGGGCTGTGCCTGGACCGCGCGCTGCGCAAGAAGGTGCCGATGTCGGCCACGCTGGGTCGCCACGTCAACGACCTGATGCTGTCGTTCTACATGAAGACACCGGGTGGCTTCGACGTCGAATTCGGTTGCGAGGGACGCAAAGTCGACGACGAGGACTGGATCGCCCGCGAAAGTACCGCCGTCAGCCTTTGGGGTCACGATTTCAGCATCGGCTTCAAGGGCTGAGATTGACTGCACAGATCGACCCGCGCACGTTCCGTAACGTGCTCGGACAGTTCTGCACAGGTATCACAGTGATCACCACCGTGCACGACGACACCCCGATCGGGTTCGCCTGCCAGTCTTTCGCGGCGCTGTCGCTGGATCCTCCGCTGGTGTTGTTCTGCCCGACCAAAGTGTCGCGGTCGTGGAAGGCGATCGAGTCGACGGGGCGGTTCTGCGTCAATGTGTTGCACGAGAAGCAGAAAGACGTGTCCGCCCGCTTCGGTTCTAAGGAGGCTGACAAGTTCGCCGAACTCGACTGGCACCCTTCGGCGTTGGGATCTCCGGTCATCGAGGGCTCGCTCGCACATATCGACTGCACGGTTGCATCGGTGCACGACGGCGGCGACCATCTGGTGGTTTTCGGGTCGGTGGCGTCGCTGTCTGAAGTACCGAAGAAGAAGCCGCGGCCACTGCTGTTCTACCGCGGCGAGTACACCGGGATCGAGCCGGACAAGAACACGCCGGCGCAGTGGCGCGATGACCTCGAGGCGTTTCTTACCGCGACCACACCGGACACCTGGCTGTAGCTCGCCTCATTCGCCGAAACCGCATTCCCGGTCGTTGGTGCGCGGAAATCACAGCCCTGGCTGCGATCTCGGCGTAGGCGAGGTAGCTGTCAGTTGCCGGATGCTCCCGGGCTGCCGTTGGCGCCGTTGGACCCGGGTGCTCCCTTGGAGCCGGCGTTACCAGCGCTGCCGGCGTTACCCGTCGCCGTGTCGCCGTCGCCACCGTTGCCCGGAACACCGCTGATACCTCCGGTCCCGCCGCTGCCGCCGGCCCCGCCGATGCCTCCGGCGCCGCCGGCGCCGCCGCTGCCCAGCAGCCCGTGACTGCCGCCGGTGCCGCCGGTTCCGCCGCGGGCGCCGTTGCCGCCAGCGCCACCGTTGCCGCCGTTGCCGGCGTTGCCGGCGTTGCCGCCGTGGGAACCGACGCCCATGCCGCCGTTGCCCCCGAACCCGCCGTTGCCTCCGTCGCCGCCGTCGGCACCGTTGCCGCCGGTACCGCCGGCGCCGCCGGCGCCGCCCACGCCGCCCACGCCAGCCAGTTGGCCGCCCCGGCCTCCGCTCCCGCCGTTGCCGCCCGCTGTGCCAGAGCTGCCGGCCACGCCGTCGCCACCATTTCCACCGTTGCCGCCGTTGCCGCCGTACGCGGTTGGCGCTAGGGCATCGCCGCCGTCATTCCCGTGCCCACCGTCCGCCCCCGCCACGCCGTTGCCTCCGTTGCCGCCGTTGCCGCCGTACGCGGTGCCGTTCAAGCCCAAATTCGTTGTATTGCTGGCGTGCCCGCCGTTGCCGCCGGGACTGCCGTCGCCGCCGTCGCCGCCGTTCCCGCCGTCAACTCGCTCGTTGTTGGCGGTCACCCTGATGTCGTTGGCGGGCTGGCCATTGGCCCCTGCGGGGCCGGTTGGATTTACACCGGTTGCCCCGTTGAAGCCTGCGCCGCCGGACCCGCCGGCACCACCGTTACCGAAGAAGGCGGCGTTGCCGCCGCCGCCACCCGCGCCACCGTCGTGAGTGGCATCACCGGCCGCGCCGTCGCCGCCGTTCCCCCCGTCGCCACGCAGCGCGAGCGCCCCGGCGTTACCGCCGCTCCCGCCCGCCTGGCCGGCCGCGACACCGTCGCCGCCGTCGCCGCCGTCGCCGCCGAACCGCCCGCCGTTGCCGCCATTGCCGCCGTTGACCCCGTCGCCGCCGTTGCCGAACCACCGGCCGCCGTCCTGACCGTCCGGATGTGCCGGTGTGCCTTCGGCGCCATTACAGATCAACCCACACGAGGTACTGGCCGCCGCAGGGGCCAGCGCCGCGGCGGGTCTTGCCGCATTACCACCGCTGCCGCCTGTCCACACCGGAGCGACAACCGTGGGTCCCGCTACTCCTTGGCCGATCAGCTGGCCGGTGTCGGCCCATGCGGTTGTTGTCCCGGCACCGAGCGCCAGCAGGGCAGCCCCAGCGCACACCGCGGCTGCCGCCGACTCCGTTTTCCTCATGGTGAACCTCCCAACAAGGGGAGCGAAAGTCCGCTCGCATCAACGATGCTCACGCGGCGGGGACAACTCGCAGTCAGTAGTTGACTACTGCACTTTGACGGACCGACGCGCCGGCTACTTATCCGGACGACTCCATCGGAGACAAAATCCCCCAAATTCGTTCCGAACTTGGGGAAGTTCTGCGTCGCTCGGCCCAGAGGCGTCAGTGACCGGGCGGGCCGGGGATGCCGTTGGCGCCGGTAGACCCCGTCGCGCCGTTGTCGCCGGCGTTACCGGCGTTCCCGTTGTTACCGGCAACGATGCCGGCACCGCCGAAGCCCTCGATCCCGCCGGCTCCGCCGGTACCGCCGTTGGGGTGATCACCCGAACTCGCCCATCCGCCGGCCCAGTTGGGCCCGGGTGTGAATGCCCAGCTTGCGATAGACCCGGGTGAGGTTGGTGTCGACCGTCTTCGGGCTCACGAATAGCGCCGCCGCAACCTCACGATTGGTCAGTCCCGAGGCCGCAAGCTCCGCCACCCTGCGTTCGGCGGCGGTCAGGTTGCCGGATCCATACTGCGCAATTTTCACCCGGCTCATCTCCGCCCGCGCCCGGTCCGCCCACCGCGTCACGCCAAGCGCCTCGAATGCATCGAGCGCTCCGTTCAAGGATGTACATGCGACGCCTTTTTGGCGCAGACGCCGCTGGATCTGTCCGAGCAGTAACCGGGTCCGTGCCCGTTCGAACGGCATCGGCAGACGCTCGTGCGCGGCCATTGCGAGTTGTACCGCTTGGTGTGCCTCGTCGATCTGGCCGACTGCGGCCAGCGACATTGCCCGACAGCGCGCGCCCAGCGCGACCATCCACGGCCGGTTCAGCCGGCGCCCGTTGGTTTCCAGTAAATCCAGTAGCCGCGTCGCCTCGTCGATGCGCCGCAGCGCAATCGACGCCTCGATCGCATCAGGAAGAAACGGGGTGACAAAGATCTCTGTGGCCGCCGGCGCCTGCTCGACGGTACGCAACAGCGGTTCCAGGACCGTCAGCGCTTTGTCGTATCGACCCAGCGAGACCTCCAGAAAACCCAGTGTCGTCAGCGGCCACACAGCCACCAGAGCCGGACTGTCGCAGCGCCGGAGGATGTCGAAAGACCTATTCGCGTCACGACGCGCATCGCATTCGTCGCCCGTGTACGCGGCGACGGCGGCCTGCATCGTCAGCGCCACCGCGAGCGGTAGATCGCGATCCAGCTGCAGCGCGCGCTCCATCGCGTCATCGGCAATCAGCGCGGCGTCGTCGAAATTTCCCTGCCAGATGTCGGTGAGTCCGCGGTGGAAGGCGATGATGGTCAGTTCGCTTTCGTCGCCGCGATCCACGTGATGCTGCCTGATCGCCAGGAGCTCTTTGCGGGCCTCGTCGAGGCGGCCGGTGCCGGCCAGCAGCTCGGCGTGTTGCATTGTGGGAGAAAGCAAACCGGACACTACGGCATGGGGATCCTCCAGCTCGCGAGCGCGCTGCAATCCGGTCTCGTCGAAACCGTGGCCGAGGAGGAAATGCACGAGGACGCGCATGCCGAGGGCCTGGCTGAGCAGGGGCTCGTCCTCGAGTTCGGTGGCGGCCTCGACTGCTTGCTCGATGCTGGTTGCGGCCCTCTCGAAGTGACCGACGTTGATCAACGCGAAGGCCAGCGGAACCAGAATCTGCACCAGCAACGCGAGTCCACCCTCGGCTTCGGACAGCGCACGCTCGAGCAACCCGGCGGCGTCGCGCGAGCTACCGTCCAGCAGGCTCCAGACTCCGAGCAGCCTTAGCGCCTCGGCGCGCAGCCGCCCCGGCACGGATCGCTCGATGGTGTCCTGAAGCCGTGTCCGGGCGCGCCCGGCGTCACCGGCGTTGAAGTGATAGGTCGCCGAGCTGATCCATCGCTGTGGCGTATCGCCGCCGAGCCCGATCGCCAGCTCGACAAGCTCGGCCGCAGCAGCTGGGGCGCCGCGCGCGCGTGCCATCTCCGCCGCCGCGTCAAGCGATTCCAGTGTCGACGAGTCGCCGCTGATCGCTGCGAGCGCCAAATGCCTTGCACGGACTTCCGGTTCGTCGATATGCAGCGCCATGCGTCGGTGCATCTGACGGCGCCGGGATGCAGACGCGTCGGCGTACACACCGTGCGCCAACAGCGGATGCGAGAACCGCACCCGATTTCCGTCGAGAACCAGGATCTGCTTGTCCTCGGCCTCGTCGAGCACCCGTGCGACCTCGTCCGGTCGCGCGTCCAATACTGCCGACAACAATTCGACCGTCGGTTTCGCGCTGCATGCCGCGGCGAGCAGCACTTGCTGGAGACCCTCGTCGAGGCTCCCGAGCCGTGCTTGCACCACGTCGGCAAGCGTGCGCGGCAACGGTTTCACCGTACCCATTGCTTCGGGATCCACGGCGCGTGCGAGTTCGATCGCGTAAAACGGGTTCCCACCCGAGATCTCGTGAATCTGCACGATCGCCGGACGTGAAAAGGACTCCCCGAGGCGTTGGGTCACCACATGATGAATCTCGCCGAGAGCCATGGGAGGCAAGCGAATCCGCTGGAGCAGGTCGGGCCGAGATGCCTGTAGCCAGGATGTGCCGTCGGCATCCGGATCCAGGCGGACCGTGCCTAATACTCCGACCGGAGTGGAAAACCGGCGAGTCGCGAATGCGAATACGGCAGCGCTCGACGGGTCGAGCCACTGGAGGTCGTCGATGGCCAGCAACACCGGTTGCTGTTCCGCCAGGCTTTCGATGACGGCGACGAATCCGGCGGTGACGGCGCGTTGATCGGTGGGAACGGCATCGTCTGTGACCCGCAACAGAATTCGGTCGATGGCCAGTCGCTGGGGTTCGGGCAGGGTGGCCCATGCGGATGGATCGACCGAGTGCAGCATGTCGGCCAGCGCGGCATAGGCCAAGTCGGTCTCGACGGCCGCGCATCGCGTGGACAACACCAGGAAATTTTGCTGACGCGCCTCCTCGAGAACAGTCAACATGAACGTCGTCTTCCCGATCCCCGCCTCACCCTCGACAAGCAATGCGCACGGTTGCGTCAGTGCACCGGCAAGGAATTCCGCCACCGGTCGAGACTCGACCCGGCGTGTGACGATTCCAGCAGTGCCAGCCATGTTGTGCGAATGCCGCCTCTATGCAGGTAATTGGCTGTGAAAGCCAGCAAATCAGCTTAGAGCGGATGGCGCTGCGCTAGGGGTGGAATCGGCTGATCGGGCTACCGGGCTATTTCGTGCGATGGCGTTGGTCCAGCCATGGCTGGATTCTGCGCAGGGCCTCGTCGATGTCTTCCGTCGGCCCGGCGAACGACAATCGGACGAACGAACTACCGCCGACAGTATCGAAATCGATACCGGGTGCTATCGCGACACCGGTCTCGGACAACAACTTCGAGCAGAACGCCATCGAGTCGGTGGTGAAGTCCGAGACGTCGGCGTAGACGTAGAACGCACCGTCCGTGGGGGCCAGCCTGTCGATGCCCAATGCGCGCAGCCCGTTCAGCAGCCGCTCGCGGTTCACGGCATAGTGCTCGACGCGTCCGTCCGCCTCGGCGACAGCTTGCGGGGTAAAAGCGGCAACGGCGGCGAACTGCGCGAGCACCGGCGGGCAGATCGTGAAGTTCCCCGTCAGGCGGTCGACCGCCCGGCGCAATTCGGGTGGCACCAGCAGCCATCCAAGCCGCCAACCCGTCATCGCAAAATATTTTGAAAAGCTGTTCACCACAACGGCTTTCCGTGATGTTCGCCACGCACAGCTGGTATCCGGCGCGCCCGGGTAGACCAGACCGTGGTAGACCTCGTCGCTGATCAACTGCACACCGGCCCCGTCGCACCACGTGGCGATCGAAGCGAGTTCTTCGGGAGGGATCACCGTTCCCGTGGGGTTGGCGGGGCTGGCGACGACGACGCCGCGCGGTACCGGATTGAGGTCTGCCAACATCTTTGCGGTCGGCTGGAACCTGGTCTCGGGGCCACACGGCAGCTCCACGACCTCGCAGCCCAACGCCGAGAGAATGTTCCGGTAACAGGGATAGCCGGGGCTGGTCACGACCACGCGGTCGCCGACGTCGAAACACGACAGGAACGCCAGCAGGAATCCTCCCGACGAACCCGTCGTCACCACCACGTCGTCGGCGTCGACGCCAATCCCGTGGCGGAATTCGTAGGCACCGGCGATCGCCGTGCGCAACTCCGGGATCCCCAACGCAACGGTATAACCCAGCTGGTTGCGCTCGAGTGCCATCACCGCCGCCTCGCGGACCGGTGTGGGTGCTCCCGCACTCGGCTGGCCTGCGGAAAGATTGACGAGGTCGCCGTGCGTGCGCTGGCGTTCGGCCGCAGCCAGCCACACGTCCATCACGTAAAACGGTGGAACGCCGGCACGCAGTGAGACGCGGCCCGATGTCGCCGGCTCTGCGGCCCCGGAAGCCCTCACGCCTTGATATTCAACACTTCGGGTTCGAGCCGGCGCAGGTGCTCCCGCGGCGGGCCCAGCAGCTGCGCGCTCCCATGGGCCCTCTTGAAGTACAGCTGGATGTCGTGCTCCCAGGTGATCGCGATACCGCCGTGGATCTGCACTGCCTCCGCGGCGACCTTGGAGAACGCCTCGCTGGCCGAGAAGCGCGCGAGCGCAGCCGAGGTCGCCGACGGCGCGGCGACAGCCTCGTCGACCACCGCGCGCGCCGACTGCACGGCGACATAGAGGTCGGCCATCCGGTGTTTGAGCGCCTGGAAGCTGCCGATCGGGCGGCCGAACTGGACCCGCTGCATGGTGTAGGCCACGGTCTGCTCCAGGGCCTGGCGGGCCGCGCCGGCCTGCTCGGCGGCCAGCGCGAGGCAGGCCAGGTCCCGGGCCCGGGCCAGGCCGTCCGGGCTGCAGCCGACTGGCCGGCCG
>DATBFF010000116.1:0-7886 GCA_036558625.1 Mycobacterium sp.
GGGGCCAGATCAAGCCGTCACAACCGTCCCGGCGTGTCGGCAAGCGGGGCCAAATCAGACCGTCACAGCGGCGACGCAGCGCCGCGCTAGTGGAGCCAGTTCAAGCCGTCACGGTGGGGCCAACTCAGGCTGCCACGGCCATCCTCTCCACGGTGCGACTGCCTCGGCATAGCGTCAGCCGCGGCGATACATGCTTTGGACGACCCGGGTTCGTTGCGGCTGCCACACCAACGACGCACGACGAGGCACCAGCGTCGAAGCTGTCGGCCGGCGGACGACGCGAGAGATCGGCTCGCCCGACTCGTCGACCAGGCGACCGTGGGCTGCATGCTCAGGTGGCGACGAATTGTGCTTCACCCTGCCGTTGAGCCCCCCCTGCTACGCACCGCGCCGATGCGGGATCGAGTCAGGCATCATCCGGCTTAGTGAGGACGTAGATAGCGGTCTCGTGTGCCATGGCGTCGCCGCGGATCGCAGTGACCAGAACATCGAGCGGCGACTGCCAGTGCGACGGGAGCGGGAGGCTCAGTCGTCCCGTGGGGATTCGACGGCGCTTCCCGTTGCGACGAGCACGCGCCGCAACGGCGACGGTCTGAAGGGATCTAAACATAGCCCGAGAAATCGGCAGGCGAGGTGGTGCTCCCACGGTGCCGAATCTCGTCAGTTCCATCCCCGTGCGATCTGCCATCTCCGCGATCCCGGACGGGAAGAGGTACTGGACGTGGTCGACGTTCTCCCACGTGACGCCGCGCATTCCGGCACGCACACGGTGCAGTGCATATGGGTTCGGGGTCGTGATGACGAGTTTCCCCTTCGGTCGTAGAACCTCGCGGGCTGCGGATAGAAGGCGCTGCGGCGCGGGTAGGTGTTCGATCAGTTCGCCCGCGATCACGACGTCGAAGGGACCGCGCTCGATGATCGGCGTCAGATCGCCCTCGATGTCGACGTGGACGACGTCATACCCGGCCGCGTTCATCTCTTTGACGCCGGCCAGGTCGTAATCCGCACCGACACACTCGGCCGCCGCCTCAACGACGTGAGCGTGCAACCAGCGGGCCTTTCCTCCGGATCGGACGCTAAAGTTGTGTGAAACGCAACCGAGGTCGAGAACCTTTTTGCCATTGGCGTAATGGCGGACAACTCCGATCCGCGAAGCGCGGAAGCTGGAGGCGGCTCGCGTAAGTTGGCTGTGCCGGTACTTCATTGGCCCAATGGCATTCGGGTGGTTTCCCGCATCGCGCCATGATGTGGTCATCAAATAAGTATCGCGTGGCCCGGCCGAAGGGAACAACCGGTCTCCGTTCGTGTCTGCGCCCACTGTGATCTTGCCGCGCTGGATCAGATCGACGTACTCCGAGCGCTTCCACCCGTGTCTGAAAGCCGGATCAGGCTGGCGCCACTGCGGCCCGTACACGCGTTCCAGATACGCCTCGGGGTTGCCCGGTAGCGGGCAGGTCATCCCGAACAACGTGGCCTCGGACGTCGGGTACATCGTGTCACGATCCAGGATCCGTCGAGCGCTGGGATACCACGAGATCCGCTCGCCCTCGAACAACCCGACGAAGACATCCAGCTTCTTCTGGCCTGGCCGCGCGACGTGGCGATGCGCGGTGAAGTTGCCATCCACCCGAAACCCGCGCGGCCGCAACCACTGCTCGATCATCTCGAGCGCCGATGAGAGATCAGCAGCCTCGCTCTCGTCAAAGCCGACGATAATGTCCAGATCGTCGTCGTGCGGGATGAAGTCACCGTCACGAACGATGGCGAGAGCGGAGCCGAAGCCGAGGCAGACCTTGGGCGTGAGCTCCTTTAATATGTCACAGATCTCGAGTGCTTCCCGCAGGTAGTTGGCTTTCTCCTGCTCGCTCCAGAAGCGGAAGCAGCGTTGTGGGCCGTGAATGGTCCATTCGCGTTCCCGAGGCGCCAGGACGGTGCGCGACATCAACGCTCGGAACTCTGCGCGAAACTCGTCGCCGAGGTTACTTGCCGCATCGAGCGCCCTATTCGCTTCGGAATACGCTGCGAAGAACGTCGCGACAATGATCGGCACCAGAGCAGACGTGGCGTGATCGAGACTCGAAGGGTCATCCGCGAGCGCCGCGGTGAGCAGATCCGTCAGCTCCTGCTCGCGGGCCGACGCGTCATAAAGGGTCTGGTACTCACCGCGAGACCGAGCGGTAATCTTGATGCCGCGCGCTCGGTGGGCCGCAGTGTCGACGTTGCGAAGCCGCACTCCGGAGAGATCCAAGGGTCGCTCGAACGAAGCCTCGAACCAGGCCGGTGAATCGGCTCCGGTGTGGACGACGGTGCCAGTCGGCGTCGAAAAGGCAGACAGCCGCCGGGCGTCGAACTTCTTTGCAAACTGGCCGTACCAGCTGCTGGCCGTGAAGGCGGCCGATTCTGCCCAGCCGTCGACATCGGGTCCATCGACTGCCATCGACTGAAAGTGCAAGAACTGGCCGGGCGGCCCCTCAACCCGCAGGCCCTCCACAGCCGGGAACTCGCCGCGGACAGTCAGCACCCCGCCCGGCGTGAAATACTCGGCATCCCGGAAGGCCACCCGTGCAGCCGAGACGAGACTCTCGAGGCTCGCGGTGGTCACCGCTTGACCAGGACGGTGCGGGCGACGTAGGCGTCGTCCTGCCGATGCTTCGCTGAGCCGTATCCCTCAACGCTGTACGAGCCCTCGCAGCCCCTGCCTGGCGCGCCCGCGTCGAACTTCGACGGACTCACGAAGCGTTGGAAGTGCTCGACCGTGACCTGCGCGCCACTCGAGTCGCGGACCGTGCGGTGCTCGACCGCCAGGAAGGCTGCCGGCGGGCACCAGTTCGGACGCGATGTCCAGGAATCGCTGCTATCCGTCATCAGTAATCGCGTGAATGAAGAACCGCGCATACACCGCGACCGGATCATCTGTCCTCCCGACAATGGGTCGTCTGGGGTCGCTCAGATCCGTGCAGACGAACGTACGTGGCAAAGAAGATTGAATCGCGTCATGTGCGGCAACCAAATTCGCTGATCCGGTGACGGCTGGAGAGCTCACCGGCGACGAAGGTCGCGAACTGCGACAGAAGAGGGCGGCCTTCGGATAGCGCGTGGCGCTGGTAGTAGCGATCCCAGTAACCGCGCCGGCTGTCTGCCTGGCCCTGCTCGTCCGACACCTATGCACCTGACCCTGCTGGCACGAAACAGCCTCTCATTCCCGCGGCCGGCGCCGCCGTGCGAATCACGGCCGATGGCCATCCAGAATGCCATATCCCCGATCCTTCAGGGGTGATAACACCACGGCTTACTCGGGGTAACCCTCGGGATTGGCCTGCTGCCAGCGCCAGGCGTCTGCGCACATCTCGGCGACAGTTCGATCCGCGCTCCAACCGAGTTCCGCGCGAGCACGCGCGGGGTCGGCGTAGGACACGGCGACGTCACCCGCCCTGCGTCCGGCGATCGCGTGCGGCAACTCGCGGCCGATAGCCTCTTCGAACACGTGCAGCAGTTCCAGCACGCTGGTCGCCCGCCCGGTGCCCAGGTTCCATGTCCGCACCGCCGGCCCCTCGTCGCCGAGCGCTTCCAGGGCCGCGAGATGCCCAGCGGCCAGGTCGAGTACGTGGATGTAGTCACGCTGGCAGGTGCCGTCGGGTGTGTCGTAGTCCGCGCCGAAAACGTTGAGCCGCTCGCTGCGGCCGATGGCTACCCGGCACAGCAACGGCACCAAGTTATTCGGGATGTCCTGCGGGTCCTCACCCATCAATCCGGACGGGTGGGCACCGGCCGGATTGAAGTAGCGCAGGAGCGCCAGCTGAAATCCCGGCGTCGCTGCTGCCACGTCACCGAAGATCTGCTCGATCATCACCTTGGTCCAGCCGTACGGGTTGGTCGCCGATGTCGGCGCATCCTCCGTCATCGGCACCGCAGCGTCCTGTCCGTACACTGTCGCCGACGAGGAGAACACCAGCTTCTGCACGCCGTGGGCGATCATCGCGCGCACCAGCGCCATGCTCGAGTCGAGGTTGTTCTCGTAGTATTCGAGCGGCTTGGCGACACTTTCGCCCACGGCCTTCAGTCCCGCGAAGTGCAGCACGGCGTCGATCGGCTCAACCCCGAACAACGCGTCGAGGCGCGCGGCATCGCGCACGTCGAACTCATGCAGCCGCGGCGCGACGCCGGTGATCTGTTCGACACGCGGAAGGACGGACCGGCTCGCGTTGGACAGGTTGTCGACGATCACGACGTGATGATCGGCCTCCAACAGTTGGACGACGGTGTGCGAACCGATGTAACCGCAGCCGCCAGTGACGAGAACGCGCATCTCCTCACCGTAGGCCTGGATGCATCGATGATCTTGATGGGTTGAGCGTGGCGGAGCACGAAGACGCCCTTGCGTGCAACAGGACCGAACTTGTCGAAGGTCCCGTCCACCCGCGCACGAAGGGCATCTCGCAAATGCGACCGTGCCACACGTTCTGGGAAGTCCGCAGTGCGGTTCGATGAGCCGACGTTGGTGTCCTCGGCGGGCTGGTGCGGCTGGTGGCACTGGCTGATCGTGCGGATCTGCGGCAGCTGGCTGAGGCGCAGCTGACGGTGCCGGCGATCGGGGTGCGCATCCAGGGGCGAAGGTGTCCGCGCTGGTCGCGGGCATCCTGGCGTGCGCCGATTCGATTGATGACATGAACGTGTTGCGGCACGACGGGATGGGCCGGTTGCTCACCGGCTGCTTGGCCAGCGCCGACCAGTGCATTTGGTGACTACCTCTCAGACCAAGATCGGCGCGTGCCGTCGATACCGTGCCACCGATTCACTGAAGACCGAACCAAACCTAGATGATCTCGACGGCCCGTGCCGGCAAGACACCTTCCGGCTGCAAGCGCGGAATGATTCCTTTCCAAGTTCGTGTGCTCACAGATGCGGATCATCGCCAGCCAAATCACCGAGGCGCGGCAGCGCGGCAAGCTTTTTCCACAGCGGCTCATATGCCGAGCGTTGCGCGTCAGCAGTGCGTAGTGCGACCACCTCGTCCCAGACATCGCTATCAGCGATCTGGTGCGGATCGAACGACTCTCGGCGGTGCAGCCAGTCCTCCGGAACGGTCTGCGGATCGGCGGCGGTCAACGTCGGAACGAGATCCTCGTAAGCGTCGTCGAGGACCGTCGAGGACAGATCAAGACCTACGATCAAGTAACTGCCCGTCGCTTCGCAGTTCCGGAACGCCTCCAGGGAGTTCCGCGGCATCATGTCGTCGAGAATCACGACACCGCCGGGTGACATGTGCTTCTCAGATTCATAACGTCGCGCAGAACATATTCCGCCAGGTGCATCCCGTCGACGAACCCAAATCTATGGTGTTCCACCGAAGTGCTCAAATCCGTCGGCCGGTCCGAAGAAGTCGTCACTGCCTTCTCGGAATGCTGCAAGGTTGCACCTAATGGGATGAATAATGCTGTAGGCGGGGTCGACGGCGATAGTTCGGGTCAGGCTCGCGCCGCGGAAGACGCCGATCTCGAAGTAGGTCCGCGGACGCAACCGCGCGTGCATGGCAGCAAGCATCGCGCGTCCAGTGACATCGGAATGCGGGTACTGCGCGGACGGGTCCATCGACACCCACGACAGACCAGCGGGCGGTTCGGTGCCCGAGCCGAGGCCTTCCGGCGTGCGTCGCCCGATTTCATCAAATCATCTCTTCGCGTGTCGGCGTGCGCTTCGGGGGCTGCGCCGCGCGCCGGCGATCGGCGGCACGGGCCTCGATGTCGAGCAACCGGATCAGGCGCGCGCGTCCGCGTCGCTCATACTGCCGAATCACTCGGGCACGCTGTGGCCCAGTACCTTCTCGACCTGTCAACCGCGACGTTGGCGAATACGCACTTGGACCTCTCATCGCGCCTTCTTAGTCCGACCATCCGGACCGGCTCGGCGTTGAGGATACGGTAAGCTTGAAGCTCGCCATTCCATCCGTCACGGTCCCGCGAGTTCTTCGGGACGAGGCTACGATGCCGCAGGTCACCATGTCGTCGCGCAGCCCGGATGTCACTGTAGTAATGATTTTTGCTTCAACTCAGTGGCGTGCCGGTCTTGGTCGTCGGGCGAGGCGTCACGGGAGCAGATTCAACTGTTGTTGACTGCAAATTGCTCAATCTGCTGCCCTGCCGTCCGCTCGCGCCTGTACGACCCCGCCGCGCCTCGTCGCGGCAACGGCCGGATAGCGATCGATGCCTGTCACAGCAATCTGGATCAGCGGGCCGCGGTCACCGTCGTCGCCCGGGTGCGGTCTCCGCGCACCGGCGTGAGCGGGATGGCGAGCAGCGGGCAGATCGCCGCCACCGCGAAGCCGAGCGCGTACCGCGAATCGCCGATCACCGCGGCCAACGCCGGCGCGGTCAGCACCGCCGCGACGTTCTGCCCGGTGTTCTGCACGCCCAGCGCGCGGCCCGACCAGGACGTGCCGGCGAACTCGGCGACCGCGGTGTAGGCCAGCCCGTTGTCCGCGACGGTCACCACCGCACCGAGCGCGAACCCGACCACGATCCAGCCCGCGCCCAGCAGCGCACCGAGACCGATCAGCAGCATCAGCCCGGCGCTGAGCACTGCGAGCTGGCGCATCGGACCCAGCCGGCTCCCCACCCGGTCCGACCAAACCCCGGCCGCGATCCGTCCGAGCGCCCCGGCGGCCGCGAAGCCGAACACCCACCGACCGGCGACCGCGGGATCCCAGTGCCGCGCGCCGGCCAGATAGGCGAGAGTGAACGTGGCGATCGCGAACTGCGGCACCACCAACATCGCGCTGGCCACGTGTATCCGGCCCAAGGTCCGCGACCCGCGGTACGGCGAAGCCGCGCCGACTCCGGATGAGGACGTCGCACGCGCCGGATCGGCGGCGAAGAGCAGTACGGACAGCGCGCCCAGCAAACACAACGCGGCAGGGAACAGCAGCGCCTCGCGTGCGCCGTGCGCCCTGGCGAGCGAGGGCAGCGCGAGGGCGGCGAGCGCCACCCCCAGCGGTTGCGCGGTCTGCCGCGTCCCCATCGCCAGTCCACGCTCGTGCACCGGGAACCAGCCCATCACCATCCGTCCGCTCGCGGCGTTGACGGACGCGGCCGCAGCACCGGCCACAGCGAGCACGACGGCGAGTGCGCCGAGCGCGCCCACGAACGGCACCACGACAAGCAGCGCGGCAGCCGTCCCCACCCCGCTGACGATCACGACCCGCTCGCCGTACCGGTCGGCCAGCGCGCCCCAGACGATCAACGTGGCCAGCAGTCCGACGATGGGCGCGGACACCAACAGGCTGGCCTGGAACAGGGTCAGGTCGTCGCGCGACCGCAAGGCCGGCACGAGCATCGGCATCCCGTAGACGAACGAGCACGTCGCCGCCTGCGCGAACGTGCCGACCGCGAGGATCACCCAGCGCCGTCGGCTCACGACAGCAGCGTACCCATCATCTCACCACGCAGGAATTGATTCCCGTTATGTGAGAATGAAGGAAGCCACCGCCCCGGCGAACTCCTCCGCGTTGCGGTGGTGCGGCTGGTGCCCGCCGCCGGTGAACACGAGCAGCGAACTCCCGGGCAGCCACTCGTGTGTGCGGTGCGCGTGCGCCACCGGGATGATCACGTCGCGCTGCGCCCACACCAGCAGCGTCGGCACATGCGCCGCGAGGTACTCCGTCTCGAGGAACGAGCCGCGCTGTCCGGACGGGCCGATCACGCCACGCAGGGACCGGAAGAACGCCGCCCGGAGATCGGCCCGGAACAGTGTGCGCCCGATCCGGGCCAGGTTGACCAGGCGCGCCGGGGTGAGATGCAGCAGCCGGTGCACGCGCGGGCTGCGCAGGACGCGCTGCACCCACCGCCGGCCGAGCACCGCCCCGGTCAGCCACTCCGCGCCGGGCAGCGACA
>DATBFF010000117.1:0-12562 GCA_036558625.1 Mycobacterium sp.
AGCAGCAATCCGAGCGCGAACGGCGACGTATCGCCCGGGCGGTCGGTCGCGCGGGAGGTGGGAGCCTCCTTCGAGGCGTCGGCGGTCATCTCGCGACGGTAGACGGCCACGACGCCGAATGGCCAGTTATTGCACGGCAATTCGAGGAAAGCGTGCAATAACCGGCCACTGGGCCATCGAAATCCGTCAGTGCAGCGGGCGCAGCACGATCGGCATGCCGTCGATCGGCACCGGCATGCCGCCGTAGTCGTAGTGCGGACGGTAGCCGGGATGGGTCAGCTCCAGCTTGTAGCGGCGCAGCAATCGGTGCATCACGGTCTTGATCTCGAGCTGCCCGAACACCATGCCGATGCACTTGTGTGCGCCACCGCCGAACGGGGCGAACGCGTAGCGGTGCCTCTTGTGCTCGCTGCGCGGCTCGGCGAAGCGATCCGGGTCGAACTTGTCCGGATCGGTCCACAATTCCGGCAACCGGTGGTTGATCGACGGCCAGGTCACCACGCTCGTGCCGGCCGGGATGAAGTAGCCCAGCAGGTCGGTGTCGCGCACCGCCTGACGGAAGTTGAACGGCAGCGGCGTCATCATCCGCAGTGACTCGTTGATCACCAGGTCATAGGTTTCCAACTTGTCCAACGCCTCGAAGTCCAGCGGCCCGTCGCCGATCCGCGCGGAGTCGTCGCGCAGGCGTTCCTGCCACTCGGGGTTGGCCGCCAGGTGGTAACACATCGTCGTCATCGTCGAGGTGGACGTGTCGTGGGCGGCCATCATCAGGAAGATCATGTGGCTGATGATCTGGTCGTCGGTGAAGGACTGCCCGTCCTCGTCGGCGGTATGACACAGCACGCTGAACATGTCGGTGCTCTCCGACTGGCGCTTCTCGCCGATGCGACTGGCGAAGTAGTCCTCCAGGGTCTTGCGGGCCTGGATACCCCGCCACCACTTCAGCGGCGGCACCGAGGTCCGCACGATCGCGTTGCCCGCCCGCGTGGTGGTGGTGAACGCGTTGTTGACCGTGGTGACCAGCGCGCGGTCGGTGCCGGCCGGCACGCCCATGAAGACCTCGGACGCGATGTCGAGCGTGAGTTCCTTCATCGCCGGGTAGAGAAGGAAACGCGCGTCGTTGGCCACCCAGTCGTTGGCCACGACTTGCGAGACCACTTTGTCCATTTGCTCGACGTAGCTGACGAGCCGGGAGCGGACGAAGGCTTCCTGCATGATCCGCCGGTGAAACATGTGCTCGTCGAAGTCGAGCAACATCAGGCCGCGGTGGAAGAACGGCCCGATAACCGGCACCCAGCCCTGCTGTGAGTAGTCCTTGTTGCGGTTGGAGTAGATGACTTGCGCGGCGTCGGGGCCCAGCGCCGCCACCCCGGGAAGCACGGGCGAATCGCCGAAGACGACCGGGCCTTTGGTGTGGTACAGGAACATCAGATAGTCGGGGCCACCGCGGAGCATCTCGATGATGTGGCCCAAGACCGGCAGGCCGGCGTCTCCGATCACCGGTTTGAGTCCGCTTTCCGGCGGCGGGTCGGCGAGCTTTTTCTGCGGGAACTCGGTGCGCAGCAGCCTGCGTTCGACGGCGCCCATGCCGGGGAAGTTGTTGAACGACGGCGTGAGGCGGCGCTTGGCCTGGTCGAGCAGGTACTCCGGGGTGCTGATCGTCGCCATCCAAACTCCTGCAAAGGGTGTGGTCGGGGTCACTCCACGACCATCTTGACGACAATACTTGACGCATGTCAAGTTTTGTTCTTTCCTTGGTAAATGACAGGGTCGGACTCGTGACCGCCCAACCCGCGCCCGGCGTCCGGCGCAGTCGGGGGGACCGGCAGCGGGAGGCGATCGTCGCGGCGGTGCGCGAGCTGTTACAAGAGGGCTCGTTCGAGGATCTCTCCGTCAGCAC
The DNA here is from genome assembly GCA_036558625.1 of Mycobacterium sp. Lineage (GTDB taxonomy): Bacteria > Actinomycetota > Actinomycetes > Mycobacteriales > Mycobacteriaceae > Mycobacterium. Next base: position 1,901 of record DATBFF010000117.1, read on the forward strand.
GATCTCCGAGCGGGCAGGCATCGCGCGCTCGGGCTTCTACTTCTATTTCGAGTCGAAGTACGACGTGCTCGCGTTGATCTTCGACGAGGTGACCCGCGAACTCGAGGAACTCACCCACTATTTCGCGGCGCGCAGGGCCGACGAGAGCCCGGAGGCGTTCGCCAAACGGATGGTTGGCAGCGCGGTGGCCGTCTACGCGCACAACGATCCCGTCGTCACGGCATGCAACAACGCGCGCTACACCGACGCGAAAATTCGGGAGATGCTCGACCGTCAGCTGACCACGGTGATCGATCAGATCGTGAAGATCTTTGACGACGAGCTCGCAGCGGGTACCGGCCGCCCCATCAGCGACGACATTCCGATGTTGGTCCGCACGCTCGGCGTCACGACGGCCCTGATGCTCTCCGGCGACAAGTCGTTCCTCGGTCCGGATGGCGACCTGCAGCGCGGCGTGGGGGTGCTCGAGAAATTGTGGTTCACGGGACTGTACGGAGGATCAGCGGCCGACCGGTAGGGTCACGGCCGTGACCAAGACGTTCGCAGGCAAGCGGGTGTTTTTGACGGGGGCGGCCAGCGGAATCGGGCGGGCGACCGCGCTGAAACTGGCCGTCGAGGGGGCGCAGCTTTACCTGACCGACCGCGACGCCGACGGCCTGACAACAACCGTTGCCGACGTCCGCGCATTGGGCGCGACCGTGGCCGAGAGTCGCGCACTTGACATCTCGGACTACGACCAGGTGGCGCAGTTCGCCGCCGACATTCATACGCGGCACCCGAGCATGGACATCGTGATGAACATCGCGGGCGTCTCGGCGTGGGGGACTGTCGAGCAGCTCACCCACGACCAGTGGGCCAGGATGATCTCGATCAACCTCATGGGTCCCATCCATGTGATCGAGACGTTTCTCCCTCCGATGGTCGCCGCCGGCCGCGGGGGGCACTTGGTCAACGTGTCATCGGCCGCGGGCATTGTTGCGTTGCCATGGCACAGCGCTTACAGCGCAAGCAAATTCGGTCTGCGCGGGCTGTCGGAGGTGCTGCGGTTCGACCTCGCCAGGCATCGCATCGGCGTGTCGGTCGTCGTGCCCGGAGCCGTCAACACGCCATTGGTGAACACCGTCGACATCGCCGGCGTCGACCGGGAAAACCCGAGAGTGCAAAAGCTCGTCGGCACATTCGCGGGCCATGCGGTCACCCCGGAAGTCGCGGCGGACAAGATACTTGCCGGGGTGCGCAAGAACCGATTCCTGATCTACACATCGCCCGACATTCGCGCGCTGTACATGTTCAAGCGCGTCGCGTGGTGGCCGTACAGCGTCGCGATGCGTCAGGCCAACAACGTCTTCACCCGGCTCATGCCGCGCACAGCCGGGACCGCCGACGGCGGTGACGCCGCCCGCGAAGTGGGTATCCCTCGCGGATGAACCTCGCGGACACCGGCAGCGGCATCACCCTCGAGGTCGATGGTCAGCAGCGGTCGGTGCACGTCGACAACCGCACCACGCTGCTCGATGCGTTGCGCGAACACCTCGGTGTGACAGCGCCGAAAAAAGGCTGCGACCACGGGCAGTGCGGATCGTGCACCGTGCTGCTCGACGGGCGCCGGGTCACCACGTGTCTCACGTTCGCAGTCGCTGCGAGCGGCGCCCGAATCGTCACCGCCGCGGGCCTGGCCGACGGCGACGACCTGCACGCGATGCAGCAGGCATTCCTCGACGAGGACGGCTTTCAGTGCGGCTATTGCACGCCGGGCCAAGTGTGCTCGGCGGTCGGCATGCTCGAAGAGGTCAAATCCGGCCAACCCAGCTACGTCACACCGGATTTGAGCTCCGATCCGGAGTTGACCGACGAGGAGATCCGGGAGCGGATGAGCGGCAATCTGTGCCGGTGCGCGGCGTATCCAAACATCGTGGCGGCGATCCGTCAGGCGGCGACACCATGATCCCGTTCGAATACCGACGCGCCACGACTGCAGCCGGCGCAGTAGCCGCCGTGGCTGAGCGAGCGAACGCAGCCTTCCTGGGCGGTGGTACCAACCTCGTCGACCACATGAAGCTCGGCGTGGCCAGCCCCGAGCTCCTCGTCGACGTCAGTCACTTGCCGCTCGACGACGTCGCCGTCACACCCGACGGAGGCCTGCGAATCGGCGCAGCGGTGCGCAACAGTGATCTCGCGGCGCACCCTCTGGTGCGCACCCGTTACCCGATGCTGTCTCGCGCGCTGCTGTCCGGCGCGTCGGGTCAGCTCCGCAATCTCGCCACCACCGGCGGTAACCTGCTGCAGCGCACACGCTGCGTCTATTTCCAGGACGTCACCACGCCGTGTAACAAGCGCGAACCAGGTACCGGCTGCTCCGCGATCGGCGGGTACCTCCGCTATCACGCGATCCTTGGCGCATCGCCGCAATGCGTGGCCGTCCACCCGTCGGACATGGCGGTGGCGATGGCTGCACTCGACGCGACGGTGGTGGTCGAAGACATCAACGGCGAGAAGCGAATCCCGGTCACGGACTTCTATCGACTGCCGGGCGACGCGCCTGACCGGGACACCGTACTGAGCCACGGGCAACTGATCACCGCGGTCGAATTGCCGCCGAGATCGCTTGGGGCGCAGGATTGTTACCGAAAGGTGCGGGACCGCGCCTCGTATGCCTTTGCGCTCGTCTCGGTCGCTGCCGAGCTCGTTTTCGACGGGCACCACATTGGCTCGGCGCGAATCGCCCTCGGCGGTGTCGCGCACCGGCCTTGGCGAGCCCGCCGCGCGGAGCACGCACTGCAGGGAGCCGAGCCCACCGCCGAGAACTTCGCGGATGCGGCACAGGCCGAACTCGTGCAAGCAAACCCGTTACCGGACAACGCGTTCAAGGTCGAACTTGCCCGGCGTACGCTCGTCGCCACCTTACGCACCATCACGGAGCGGGTAGCGGCATGACGTTGGTTGACGCGAAGTCGATGGGGTCGCCGCTGACACGGCTCGACGGCCGAGCGAAGGTCACCGGCGCAGCTGCGTATGCCTTCGAGCACGCGGTCGACCGAGCTGCGTACCTGCATCCCGTCCAAGCGACCGTCGCCCGGGGCCGGGTGGTGTCGATGCGGACAGCGGCAGCCGGGGAACTCGACGGCGTGCTTGCGGTGCTGACGGTGTTCGACGCACCGAAGCTCGCGGACGCATCCGATGGCGAATTCGGCATTCTGCAAGACGACGCGGTGCACTTCCGCGGGCAACTGATCGGCGCGGTGGTCGCCGAGAGTGCCGAAATCGCCCGCCATGCAGCAGAATTGATACGCGTAGAGTATGACGAGAAACCTCACGACACGCAGCTTCGCGTCGACCATCCGAAGCTTTATGCGCCCGAGGAGGTGAGCGGGTCGTACCCCACGGATACCGCGCAAGGCGACGTCGTCGCCGCCCACGCAGGCGCCGCGGTGACCGTCGACCAGACCTACACCACGGCCATGGAACACAACAATCCCATGGAACCCCATGCGTGCATTGCTATCTGGGACGAATCGTCCGGTGCCGCACAGGTGACGCTGTACGACTCGACCCAGGGTGTGCATGCCGTGCGCGAGGCGCTCGCGCCGGTGTTCGGCCTCGAAACCGATCAAGTGCGTGTCATCGCACCATACGTCGGGGGCGGCTTCGGCTCGAAGGGAGCGCCGCACGCGCACAACGTGCTCGCCGTGATGGCAGCGAAGCGCGCCGGCGGGCGACCGGTGAAGTTCGCGGTCACTCGCCAGCAGATGTTCGCGCTCGTCGGCTACCGCACCCCGACGATCCAGCGGATCAGGCTCGGTGCCGACAGGCAGGGTGTATTGACAGCGCTCAGCCACGATGCCTTCGGATTGACCTCTACTGTCAAGGAATTCGCCGAGCAGACTGCCGTGCCGTCGCGGACGATGTACGCGACGCCCAACCGTCGAACGTCACACCGGGTCGTCGCCCTTGACGTGCCCGTGCCGTTCTGGATGCGCGCACCCGGTGAGATGCCCGGAATGTTCGGCGCCGAGGTCGCCATGGACGAGCTTGCGGTGGCCTGCGGTGTCGACCCGATCGAGCTGCGGATCCGCAACGAACCCGAAGTCGATCCGGAGTCCGGCAACCCATGGTCCGGGCGCCATCTGGTCGAATGCATGCGGATGGGCGCGCAGCGGTTCGGCTGGGCCGACCGCAATTCGGAGCCACGGAGCCGGCGCGACGGTGACTGGTTTGTCGGCACCGGGGTCGCCGCCGCGACGTATCCGGTGATGGCGCTGCCGGGCAACGCCGCACGTGTCGCCTGCCTTGCCGACGGCCGCTACGGCGTGCAGATCGGTGCGGTCGACATCGGCACGGGGGCTTGGACCGCGCTGACCCAGATCGCGGCGGATGCACTCGAATGCCCAACCGATTCAGTGGAATTGCGTATCGGCGACACGGACCTGCCGTCGGCGTCGGTCGCCGGCGGGTCTTCGGGCATCACGTCGTGGGGTACGGCGATCGTCGCCGCCGCGCGTGCGTTCCGCGACGAGCACGGCAAGTCTCCCGTCGCCGGCGCCACCGCCACTGCAGACGCGCCGAAGAATCCCGACGTCAAGAAGTTCGCCATGCATTCGTTCGGAGCGCATTTCGTCGAGGCGCGGGTGAACCGCGATACCGGCGAGATCCGGGTGCCTCGCATGCTGGGGGTGTTCTCGATCGGGCGCGCGATCAACGCCCGGACATTGCGGTCACAGCTGATCGGTGGGATGACGATGGGATTGTCCGCGGCGTTGCACGAGGAGAGTGTGCGTGACCCGCGATTCGGCCATGTGGTGACACAGGACTTGGCCACCTATCACATCAGCGTCCACGCCGACGTCTGCGACATCGATGCGATCTGGCTCGACGAAGTCGACCAGCACTCCAACCCGATGGGTTCACGCGGAGCCGGCGAGATCGGCATCGTGGGATCCGCTGCAGCGGTGGCCAATGCCGTGTACCACGCGACGGGCATACGCGTGCGAGACATACCTGTCACGCTCGACCGGCTGCTGCCCGGCCTTCCCGATTAGTCGGGCATCGCCAGTTCCAGCCGCACGCCGAGCAGCCGCACCGGCCGCTCGAGTTCGAACAGTTCGAGTACACGCAGCGCCGCAGGCACGACGACGTCGGGGTCGGTGCTCGGCGCGTCAAGCTTGCGGATCTTGGTGCGGGTGAAGAACGCCGCGTTGCGGACCGTAACAGCGACCCGAGTGACCGTTCGCGACTCGGCCGTCACCTCTTCGAGTGTCTTGCGCGCCAATTCCTGCACAGCGGAGTTCATCTCGGCGCGGTCAGTCAGGTCGCGGGGGAAGGTGATGACGTGACTGCGCGAGCGCGGGATCCACGGTTCGGCGCTGACCGAGGTGTCGCCGCCGCCCTTGGCCAGCAGCAGCAACCACAACCCCGTCGTCGGGCCGAAGGTCGCGGTGAGCATATCCGCGTCCGTAGCTGCCAGCTGGGCTACCGACGTAATACCCATTCCCACAAGCTTTCTCGCTGACTTCGGACCGATTCCCCACAACGCGTCGGGAGCGCGCTCGCCCATCACCGGCATCCAGTTCTCGTCTGTCAGCACATAGATTCCATCGGGCTTCGCAAAGCCGGTCGCGACCTTCGCCCGCTGCTTGTTGTCGCTGATTCCCACCGAGCACGCCAGCTGCGCTTCCGCGGCGAGCGTCGAGCGGATGCGCTCGGCCAGCTCAACCGGATCGTTGACATCGGCGCCCACGTAAGCCTCATCCCACCCCCATACCTCGACCGGATAGCCAAGTCCGCGAAGCAGATTCATCACCTGCTCACTGACAGCGTCATAGGCATCGGTGTCCAGGGGCAGAAACGTCGCGTGCGGACATTTGCGTGCGGCGGTGCGCAGTGGCATGCCCGCGTGGACCCCGAATTCCCGCGCCTCATACGACGCGCAGGTGACCACCTTGCGGGGCTCGGTCGGGTCGCCGTTGCCGCCGACGATGATCGGCAGATCCCTCAGCTCCGGATGGCGCAGCATTTCCACCGCCGCCTGGAACTGATCGAGGTCGACGTGCAGTATCCAGCGCGGCTTCACTGCCGTCTGTTCTTCGCGCAAGCGCTCATCGGCGCCGTCTGTTCTTCGCGCAAGCGCTCATCACCGCCCGCACAGCTTGCGGGCCACGCTTTCCCACGCGTCACCGAGCGTGGCGAGTGGCACCCCCAGAGCGTCGAGCTGGTGTGTGACGTAGTCGACGTCGAGCAGAGCGAGCAGCGCGTCGGCCTGCGCGTCGAGGTTGCCCGTGGTGCCTGCCGCATCGAGCAACACCCGTACGTGCGCGCGGTGCAGCGTCGCCGGCGCGTTGAACCGGGTCTGCGGGTCGCGGGCGGCGGCGCGGAGCAGGCCGCGATGCTCCTCGACGAACTTCAGCCGCGTCCGTCCGAAGGCCAACAGGCGATCCAGCGGCGGCGCGCCGGGCCCTAGCGGTGGGGGACCGAAGAGGAACTGCTGCTGCAGTACTTGCTCGTCCTCGTCGAGCAGCACGATCATCAGCCCGGCGCGGCTGCCGAACCTGCGAAACAGCGTGCCTTTGCCGACTCCGGCCGCCGCGGCGACGTCGTCCATGGTCGTCGCATCGGGTCCGCGCTCGGCGATCAGCCGGCGCGCGGCGTCGAGCAGCAGTCCGCGATTGCGCGCGGCGTCACCGCGCTGGGCCGTCGCCTGGCCCGACACCGGCAGCGGCTGGCGGGCAGCGACCATGTTTCGACTTTAGTCCCACCGGAATAAATCGGACTATGGTCCGGTTAGCTCGTTGCAAGAATCAACCACGAAAGGACGGCCACGAAGATGACCACGGCGGACGATGTGAACTTGCTGGTATTGGTCGGCAGCCTGCGCGCCGGGTCGGTGAACCGCCAGATCGCCGAACTCGCCGCGAGGTCGGCGCCCGAGGGCGTGTCCGTCACGCTCTACGAGGGGCTTGGCGAGGTGCCGTTCTACAACGAGGACGTCGACGACGGCAACGCCCCTGCGGCTGCGACGGCGCTGCGAGGGGCGGTCGCGGATGCCGACGCCGTGCTGGTGGTCACCCCCGAATACAACGGCAGCATTCCGGCGGTCGTGAAGAACGCGATCGACTGGCTGTCGCGGCCGTACGGGCAAAGCGCGGTCACGGCAAAGCCGCTCGCGGTGATCGGGGCAGCGCTGGGCCGGTTCGGCGGCGAGTGGGCGCACGACGAGACCCGCAAGTCGTTCGGCATTGCGGGCGCGCGGGTCATCGACGGCCTCACGCTGTCGGCACCGATCGCCTCGCTGAACGGCGCACATCCGCGGGACAGCGCCGAACTCGTCGAGAACATTCGCGCCGTCGTCGACATGGTGGCCGCCGAGGGTGCAGGTTCAGCGCGAGCCGGCCGCTTTGCTGTTACGTCACAGTGACGTGCAACCCGGGTCCTTGTCGGTGTCTGGTGATAGACCAGAGGCGGTAGCGCGACACAGCCCTGAGTGTGACGTGCGACACGCCGGGCGGGCGGTCCGCCATGAGCTTACGACCTGGGAATTTCAGAATTGTTATTCAGAACATCTGGTATCTCGGCCCGTTGTCGGCCACTAGGTGTAGTGTCTGTCGCACCGACAGGCCCCGCAGTTCGCAGGTCGGCCCGGCCACAAAAACCGGCGGTGAAGCGCCAGGGAAAGCGGCTCGGAACGGTCAGGAATTTCGGGGCCTGAAGGGCCGCTGAACATAGCGACAACGCTGTACCCCCCGTCCGTGTCGAGTTTCGCTGAGGAGTCGCAGGACCGATGACAATCACCGTGTACACCAAGCCCGCATGCGTGCAGTGCAACGCGACATACAAAGCGCTGGACAAACAGGGCATTTCCTACGACGTCGTCGACATCAGCCTCAACAGCGAGGCTCGCGACTACGTGATGGCGCTGGGCTACCTGCAGGCACCGGTGGTGGTCGCGGGCAGCGAGCACTGGTCGGGCTTTCGGCCGGATCGCATCAAGGCTCTCGCTGGGGCATTGACGGCGTAATTCCACGAAGACTTACAGGACTTACAGGAGGGTGTGATGAGTCCGCACGGCGGGTTGGTGTATTTCTCCAGCGTTTCGGAGAACACTCACCGGTTCGTGCAGAAGCTGGGCATGAGTGCCACCCGGATCCCGCTGCACGGCCGGATCCGGGTGGACGAGCCGTACGTATTGGTGCTGCCGACCTACGGCGGGGGTCATGCCACGCCTGATATCAACGCCGGCGGTTACGTGCCCAAGCAGGTCATCAGATTCCTCAATGACGAACAGAACCGGGCGCTGCTGCGGGGTGTGATCGCCGCCGGCAACAACAACTTCGGTGCGGAATTCGCTTACGCGGGTGACGTGGTCTCCCGCAAATGCGGCGTGCCGTACCTCTATCGCTTCGAACTGATGGGAACCCCGGACGACGTCGACGCCGTCCGCGCGGGTCTCGCCGAATTCTGGAAGGACCAGACGTGCCACCAACCGTCACAACTGCAGAGCCTGTAACGGTCCCGTCCAGCGCGCAGCACCCGTCGGCAGAAACCGACTATCACGCGCTGAACGCGATGCTCAACCTGTACGACGCCGACGGCAACATCCAGTTCGAGAAGGATCGGGAAGCCGCGCACCAGTACTTTCTGCAGCACGTCAACCAGAACACGGTGTTCTTCCACGACATCGACGAGAAGCTCGACTACCTGATCAAGGAGAACTATTACGAGCGTGAGGTTCTCGACCAGTACAGCCGCAACTTCGTCAAGAGCCTGATCGCCCGGGCCTACGCCAAGAAGTTCCGGTTTCCGACGTTCCTCGGTGCGTTCAAGTACTACACCTCCTACACGCTGAAGACCTTCGACGGGAAGCGGTACCTCGAGCGGTTCGAGGACCGCGTGTGCATGGTGGCGCTGACGCTGGCGGCCGGCGACACGGGGCTGGCTGAGAAACTCGTCGACGAGATCATCGATGGCCGGTTCCAGCCGGCCACGCCGACGTTCCTCAACTCGGGGAAAAAGCAACGCGGTGAGCCCGTTTCGTGTTTCCTAATTCGCGTCGAGGATTGCATGGAGTCGATCGGTCGCTCGATCAACTCGTCGCTTCAGCTCTCCAAGCGCGGCGGCGGAGTTGCATTGCTGCTCACCAACATTCGCGAGTACGGCGCACCGATCAAGAACATCGAGAACCAGAGCTCGGGTGTCATCCCGATCATGAAACTGCTCGAAGACTCGTTCAGCTACGCGAACCAGCTGGGTGCGCGTCAGGGTGCGGGCGCGGTGTATCTGCACGCGCACCATCCCGACATCTACCGGTTTCTGGACACCAAGCGGGAGAACGCGGACGAGAAGATCCGTATCAAAACGCTGAGCCTGGGTGTGGTGATCCCCGACATCACGTTCGAGCTCGCGAAGAAGAACGAGGACATGTATCTGTTCTCGCCCTACGACGTCGAGCGGGTGTACGGGGTGCCGTTCGCCGACATCTCGGTGACCGAGAAGTACTACGAGATGGTCGACGACGCGCGTATCCGCAAGAGCAAGATCAAGGCGCGGGAGTTCTTCCAGACCCTGGCGGAGCTGCAGTTCGAGTCTGGCTACCCGTACATCATGTTCGAGGACACCGTTAACCGGGCCAACCCGATCGAGGGCAAGATCACGCATAGCAACCTGTGCTCGGAGATCCTGCAGGTGTCCACGCCGTCGCTGTTCAACGAAGATCTGACGTACGCCAAAGTGGGCAAGGACATTTCGTGCAACCTCGGGTCGCTGAACATCGCGAAAACCATGGACTCGCCCGACTTCGCGCAGACCATCGAGGTGGCGATCCGTGGACTGACCGCGGTGAGCGACCAGACCCACATCTGGTCGGTGCCGTCGATCGAGCAGGGTAACAACGACTCCCACGCGATCGGGCTCGGGCAGATGAACCTGCACGGATATCTGGCCCGCGAACGAATCTTCTACGGCTCCGAAGAGGGCATCGACTTCACGAACATCTATTTCTACACGGTGTTGTATCACGCGCTGCGGGCGTCGAATCGCCTTGCCGTCGAACGGGGTACGACATTCAAGGGTTTCGAGAAGTCGAAGTACGCGAGCGGGGAGTTCTTCGACCGCTACATCGAGCAGGTGTGGGAGCCGAAGACCGACAAGGTGCGGGAGCTGTTCGCCGATGCCGGCATTCGCATTCCGACGCAAGAGGACTGGGTGCGGCTCAAGGAGTCGGTGCAAAAGGACGGCATCTACAACCAGAACCTGCAGGCGGTACCGCCCACCGGCTCGATCTCCTACATCAACCACTCGACGAGCTCGATCCACCCGATCGTGTCGAAGGTGGAGATCCGCAAGGAAGGCAAGATCGGGCGGGTCTATTACCCGGCGCCGTACATGACCAACGACAACCTCGAGTATTACGAGGACGCGTACGAGATCGGCTACGAGAAGATCATCGACACCTACGCGGCGGCCACCCAGCACGTCGACCAGGGTCTGTCGTTGACGCTGTTCTTCAAGGACACCGCGACCACTCGCGACGTCAACAAGGCGCAGATTTATGCCTGGCGCAAGGGGATCAAGACGCTGTACTACATCCGTCTCCGGCAGATGGCCCTCGAGGGCACGGAGATCGAGGGCTGCGTCAGCTGCATGCTGTGACTGCGTCGAGCAACTATCAAGGAT
>DATBFF010000118.1:0-21152 GCA_036558625.1 Mycobacterium sp.
ATCTTGGCGCCGCCGAAGGTCGAAGTGCCGCAACAGCAGACCGGTCAGACGGAGGTGTCCCTCGCGGCAAACTCACAGCAAACGCTGAAAACCGTCAAGCCCGAAGTCACGAAAGGCGCGGTCAGCACGCAAGACCTGCCCAACCTGAGTTCACTGGCGCCACGCCACCAGCCGCTGAAGGCCAAGTCCCCCAACCTGTTCCGGCCGCATGCAACCAAGGCGCCAGAACCGGGCGCGTCACAAAGAAGGTCGAAGGACCTCACGACAACTGGCGGACCGTCAACAAATGACAACTCGGCGGTTGACTCGACGACGCCGGTCAAGGCGCCGAAGGCGGCCAAAGCCGCCGCGTAGACCCTACGCGGCCGCGGCGCCCGGCTTCAGATACGTCACCAGACTGACGTCGATGGCCTCGTCGATGAAGTAGTACTGACAGCCCTTGAGGTAGCGCATGTAGCGGTGGTAGTTCTCCTCGTCGGTGGCCGCGATCGCCTCGTCCTTGTGCGCCTCGAGCCGGTCAGCCCAGATGCCCAGCGTCTTGATGTAGTGGTTGCGCAGCGACATAGGCTCCGGCACAACGAATCCGGCCTTCTCGCCGTGCTCGACCATCATCTGCGTGGTCGGAATCCGGCCGCCCGGAAAGATCTCGGTGATCATGAACTTGATGAACCGGGCCAGCTCGAAGGTGAGCTTCTTGCCCCGGTCGGCCAGGTCGAACGGGTGGTAGCCGACGCTGCTCTGAATGGTCATCCGGCCGTCGTCGGGCATGATGTCGAAGCACGTCTTGAAATAGTCGTCGTAGCGCTCGAAGCCGAAGTGCTCGAACGCCTCGATCGACACAATCCGGTCGACCGGGCTGTGGAACTGCTCCCAGCCTTCTAGCCGCACGTCGAACGTGCGCTTGCTGTCGGCCTTGGCCAGCAGCTGGTTGCAGTAGGCCTGCTGGTTCTTGCTCAGCGTCAGGCCGATGACGTTGACGTCGTATTTCTCCATCGCCCGCTGCAGCGTCAACCCCCAGCCGCAACCCACCTCCAGCAACGTCATCCCCGGCTTGAGGTCCAGCTTGTCGAGGTTCAGGTCGACATCAGCGATCTGCGCCTCCGAGAGCGTGACGTTGGGGCCGGTGAAGTACGCGCAGCTGTACTTGCGCGTCGGGTCCTGGAACACGCCGAAAAAGTCGTCCGACAGGTCGTAATGGGCCTGGATATCCTCGAAATGCGGCCGCATGTCCTTTGTGCCGGTTGAGTTGTCAGACATAGTTCCCGCTGGCCTTCCTACATGACGATTCGCTAAGCGCGAGACGACCCTTCAAGCCCAACACCCTAGCGTTTCGCGGGTGTGCGCCCCAATTGACCGCGCCGCTATTTGGCCAGCGTGAATTGGTTGACATCGATGTAGCCGACGCGGAAGCCCTTCGCGCAGCCGGTGAGGTAGTGCATATAGCGGTCATACACCTCTTCGGACTGAACGGCGATGGCCTGGTCTTTCTGCGCCTGAAGCGCCGCTGACCACGTGTCGAGGGTCCGGGCGTAATGCGGCTGCAGTGACTGCCGGCGAGTCAGCGTGAAGCCGGCCTTGCCCGCGTGTTCGTCGACCTTCTCGATGGACGGCAGCCGGCCGCCGGGGAAGATCTCGGTCAGGATGAACTTCACGAATCGCGCTACCTCGAAGGTCAGCGGCATGCCCCGGTCAGCCATCTGCGGCAGTGTCAGAGCCGTGATCGAGTGCAGCAGCATCACCCCGTCGTCAGGCAGTGCCCGGTAGGCCATCGTGAAGAAGTCGTCGTAGCGGTCGAAACCGAAGTGCTCGAACGCGCCGATCGACACGATACGGTCGACTGGTTCGTCGAACCGCTCCCAGCCCTCCAGCAGCACACGCTTGCTGCGCGGGCTGTCAGACTCGGCGAAAAGCCGTTCCACATAAGCCTTTTGGTTGGCACTGAGAGTAAGGCCGATCACGTTGACGTCATAGCGATCGATCGCGCGCATCATCGTCGACCCCCACCCGCAGCCGACGTCGAGCAGCGTCATCCCGGGCTGCAGCCCCAACTTGCCCAGCGCGAGGTCGACCTTGGCGGTCTGCGCTTCCTGCAGCGTCATGTCGTCGCGCTCGAAATATGCGCAGCTGTAGGTCCGGCTCGGATCCAGCCACAGCGAAAAGAAGTCGTCGGACAGGTCGTAGTGTGCCTGCACATCCTCGAAATGAGGCGTCAGTTTTGCCGCCCGTGCCATGATGCGTGCCTTTCTGGCTGATCGAACCCACCCACCGACGCCGTCGTCGACAGCTTGCAAACCCCCGAAGCACCCGACGGCCGATGCTACGCGCCGCTAGGCCTGCGCAGCTTCTCCGAAGGTTGTCTTCAGTTCTCCGATGATCTCGTCCCAGAGCTGTTCCGGCAGGTCATGACCCATGCCCTCGTAGGTCACCAGCCGTGCGCCCGGGATGGCCTTGGCTACCGCTCGACCTCCGCCCGGGCGCATGAGCTTGTCGGCCTCGCCGTGGATCACCACCGTTGGCGCCACGATTCGGCGGTCATAGTGCAAAAGGCTGCCACTGCCGAGGACCGCGCCGAAATGCCGCGCGAATCCGGCCGGGTAGTAGCAGCGGTCGTAGCCTTCGATCGCCTCGGCGCGAATGGTCTCCTCGGACTTCGGATAGCCCGGGCTGCCGATGATCTTGCTGACTTTGATCGCGTTGTCAACGATGCCTTCGGGCGACGAGTCCTTCGGCTTCTGCAGGAGCGCCCGCAGTTGCTGCACGCCGGGCGGCGTGCGCAGCGGCTGGTTGTTGCTGGAGAAGATGACTGCCAGCGTGGTGGCTCGGGGCTGGAATCGGGCGGCGAAGATCTGCGCGATCATCCCTCCCATCGATGCGCCGACGATGTGTGCGCGGTCGACGCCGAGATGGTCGAGCAGCGCTGCGGCGTCGTCGGCCATGTCTTCGAGGGTGTAGACCGCCGGGCTTCGCAGGCCAAAGAACGAGCGGATCATGTTCGGCGCCCACGACCCTTCTGCGCGCCGGCCCGCCAGCTTGCTCGACAGCCCGACGTCGCGGTTGTCGTAGCGGATGACCCGCAGCCCTTGGTCAACGAGCTTCTCGCAGAAAGCCTTGCGCCACAACAGAAGTTGTGCACCGAGACCCATGATCAGCAGCACGGCCGGGTCGCCGGGGTTACCCATGTCCTCGTAGTGAATCTCCACCTCACCCGAGCGGGCGGTGCCGGTGCGCGTCTGCATTACGCTTGCAGCTCCTCGGAATGCTCGCGGCTGACCTCGACCATGAAGTTGGCAAAGTACCCGGTGAGTTGGGGGTCGGACATCATCTGCCAGCGCGGCGCGAGCAGCTTCATGTAGCGCTCGACATAGAGGAACTGCTTGCCAATGAGCACCAGCTCGCGGGGCAGCTTCACGTCGTAGGCGTCGGCCAGCACCGAGAGCTGCCTGCCGATCTCCGCGTAACTCATGTCGCCGAGTGACTGCATGGTCAGCGGCGTCGCGAACTTTTCCAGGTCCTTGGCGGCCTGCGCCTCGGGTTTGACGGTGCCGACCGCACCCATCAGCACCACGATCTTGCCGGCGGCAGCGTGGTCCTTCTTCACCAGCAGCGCGTACACCAGCTCCCGTAACAGCCACCGCGTGCGCGGGTCGATGCGGCCCATGATCCCGAAGTCGAAGAACACGATCTTGCCGTCGGGGTCGACGTAGAGGTTGCCGGCGTGCAGGTCGCCGTGGAACAGCCCGTGCCGCAGCCCGCCCTCGAACAGGCTGAACAGCAGGGCCTTGACCAGCTCCGTGCCGTCGAACCCAGCCTTGCGGATGGCGGCCGCGTCGTCGATGCGGATGCCGTGGACGCGCTCCATCGTCAGCACCCGCTCGCTGACCAAGTCCCAGTAAACCTGCGGCACCCGGATGTTGCGGCCCAGCGGCGAGGCATGCATGTGCGCCACCCAGGCGTCCATCGACTGCGCCTCGAGGCGGAAGTCGAGCTCCTCGGCGAGGTTGTCGGCGAAGTCGGCGACGACGTCCTGCGCGGACAGCCGTCGGCCCAGCTTGGCCAGCTCCACGACCTGCGCGCCGCGCTTGAGGATCTGCAGGTCGGCGGCGACGCGGCGGCGGATTCCGGGGCGCTGAATCTTGACGACGACGTCTTCGCCGCTGTGCAGCGTGGCGTAGTGCACCTGGGCGATGGACGCCGACGCGAACGGCTTGTCGTCCCACTCGGCGAACAGGTTCTTTGGGTCGTCGCCGAGCTCCTCGACGAACAGCTTGTGCACCTCGTCGGGGTCGGCGGGCGGCACGGCGTCGAGCAGGCTGCGGAACTCACGCGACAGCGGCTCGCCGAAGGCGCCCGGGCTGGATGCGATGATCTGGCCGAACTTGACGTAGGTGGGGCCGAGGTCGACGAACACGTGCGGGACCTCTTTGATGACTTTCTGCTGCCAGCGGCCCTTTCCGAATAGCTTGCCGGCGACCCGGCCGGCGGCCCTGGTGACGTGCCAGCCGGTGGCGCCGATGCGGGCGGCCTCGGTGACGATCGGCACGCGATCGAGGGTGGCGCCCTCGCGGTGCTTGGTCGTAGTCATAGAGGCAGTGTCTCAAAGCGCGCCATTTTCGCCCAAACCGACGTTTCGCACGCAACGTACGAGTGCGAACGTGCGAAACGTCGGGTTCGCGGGTTGGCGCCGCTAGGTCGCGGCGAAACCGCGCTCCACGTCGGCGCGGCTGCGCACCGGATCGCTGCCGGGTACATACGACGGCAGCGTGTGCTGCACCGTCGTCCCGCCCGCCACTCTGGCTTGCGCCTGACGAAACTCGGGGATCGGGCCGGTGACCGCGCTCAGTCCGTTGATGACGGTCCAGACGGCGGCGCGACGGGCGGTGCGCTCGACGATGTTGGGGGAGGTGTGCTGGATCAGCTGGGCAGCCCACTTCGGCATGGTGTCGCGGATTGCCCAGTCGACCGCGTTGTGCGGCAGCGGCAGGTTCGGGCCGGTGGACATGGCCATGCCGTGCGTGACCGCCAGCCGCGGCAGGTAGGACTCCAGGCAGTCGAGCGTCTCGGCTTTCGTGCTCGGCAGGTCGGTGCCGCCGAGCGCATGCCCGACGCGCACGAATTCGCCGTAGTAGCGATCAATCTTCTTGCCACGCAACGGGTTCGGGTGATACAGCTCGTGCGCGGTGGCCAGCCCCCAGACCACGGTCGCGTAGTTCCACCGCAGCCAGTCGGGGTCGTCGGCGTCGTAGGCCGCACCGTCGGGTCGTACCCCCTTGATGGTGTGGTGCATCGAGCGCACCGCTGCGGCGAGGTGCTCGGCAGTTTCGGTCGAGCCGTAAGCCGTGCCGATGAAGAACGCGATCGAGTGGCCCAGCCGCACGGCTGCGCCCGCAGGGTCGATCACCGGGATGGCCGTGCCGTCGTCGTTGCGCTTGACCAGCCGCGAGTGGTGCATGCCCATCCAGAAGATGGACGGATCGAGGCGCTCCATGTACGCCGCGCACTGCAGGCCGAAGATCAGCGCATGCATGTGGGAGTGCACGTGCCACACAGCGCTGCCCGGGCCGAACCAGCCCGGGTCGCCGACGGGGGCGGCGAACTCCATGCCCTTGAAGTAGTGCCGGCGGATGTCAGCGTCGAACCGCTTGTTGAGCATCTGGCCGACGATCTGGTGCGGCAGGTACACGCTGGGCCTCCTTCTGGTCACGGCTGTAACCAGAATACCTTCTGGCTACGGGTGTCACCAGAGTTCGCTTACGCTGGACTGATGTCGAGCCCCACGCGCTGGGCCGGTGTGCCGCTGACAGATCGCCGCACAGAACGGCGCGCTCTGCTGACCGACGCGGCGTTCCGATTGTTCGGCGACGGCGGCGAGGCCGCGCTGTCGGTGCGCTCGGTGTGCCGTGAATGCGGCCTCAACACCCGGTACTTCTACGAGAGCTTCTCCGGCACCGACGACCTGCTGGGCGCCGTCTACGACAAGGTCAGTGCGGAACTGGCCGAGACCGTCGAGGAGGCGATGAGCCGGGCCGGCGAATCGCTGCGGGCCCGCACCCGCGCCGGGATCGCAGCGGTGCTCGGCTTCAGCTCGTCTGACCCGCGCCGCGGCCGGGTGCTGTTCACCGACGCGCGGGCCAACCCGGTGCTTGCTGCGCGCAGAGCCGCGACGCAGGACCTGCTTCGCGAAGGCGTGCTCAGCGAAGAGGGGCGCCTCAACCCCGGCTCGGATCCCATTGCCGCCGAGGTGGCCGCGGCGATGTACACCGGCGCGATGGCGGAACTCGCCCAGCAATGGCTGGCGGGCCGCCTCGGTGACGACCTCGACGTCGTCGTCGATCACGCGCTGCGCCAGGTACTGCGGTAGCGCACTTCGAGCATCTGGTCGAAAGCCTTCGGCACGGGCCTACGACGCCCTGATTGCCGCCAGCGCTATCGCTCACAGATTGCCGTTATATACGTGCAATCCCGGCGATTTCGAAGGAATCCCGCACTTGGAGGTATGGCGGGTGCACCCCGACCATTAGGTCGCCGGCTTCCACGGCTTGAGCCAGTCGGTCTCCGGCCACTGCTCGTGCGCCGCAATCAACTCGTACATCGTTGCGCCGTCGATGGATTCGCGGATGATGTCGGCGTGCCCGGAGTGTCGAGCCAACTCGTTGATCACGTGGTGGACGACCCAGCGCACCGACCAGTGCTTCACATCGGACGGAAACCACGGCGCGTCCGTCGGCACCGGCACCGGCGCATCGAGGTCCGCGGTGTCTACTACCCGCAGCGTCTCCGCGTTCTGCGCGGCGAACGCGTCCAGCAGTTGCTCGAGCGTTTGGTCTTCACGCATCACGAACTCGTCGGCGAATTCGGCCTGGCGCTCCGCGAAGGGCAGCGCGTCCGGCGCCGCCGCGATGCGGCGCATCCACGTGCGTTGCATACCAGTCGCGTGTTTGACGAGCCCGCCGACCGACAGTGCGCTGACCGACGGCGTCGCGCGTGCCTGCTCGTCGGTCAGGCCGTAGGCGATCGCGAAATAGGCTTGTTGGTGGTAGCTGACGAACTCGTGCAGGGCAGCGCGCTCGTTGGCGACAGGTGAGGCCAGGGCCGGCATGTGGTTTCTCCTAATGTGAGTGGACGTAAAGGTCACGCAGACAAGCAATTTCGGCGCCATGATGGATGAACTCACGGTTGATGTGCAAAACGAGCGCCAACATCGGGTACTCCGCAAAGGGCCCTTCGGCCGGTCCGCACGGCGCGGCCAACGCCGTGTCGGTGAGGCCGCGGACGCCTTTGATCCACCGCGTGTAGGCGTTGTCCAGCTGGGCCAGCGCGCTGGCCGCGTCGGTCGCGTAGTTCCACGACTGGTAGTCGGCGGTCGGTCCGCCGAAGTGCGAGTGGTTGCGCATGGCCAGGACGCCGACGATCACGTGTGCCATCCGCCACGCGATCGTCGTGAACGGCTCCGGTTGTGGCGGCGGGTACGCGAAGTCGATCGCCCCGTCGCGATGCACGGTCCAGCAGTCCTTCACCGGTTCCCAGAAGTACTCGTCGTCGGTCAGGCCGTCGAGGCGGGGCCGCAGTTGCCCGCGCCAGTGGAAGTCGAGCTGCTCGGCCAGTTCAGTGGTGAGGTTCATGCCTTCACTCTCGCAGGAACACTTTCTCCTGGTTCCGCGACGGTTCAGCCAGACGGGCAGAACGCCTGCGTGGTGACGGCGGGCGGCGACGACGCCGAACGGGTCGCGTTGTACCTCGCGATCGTCGGCGTCGACTTCGAGGTGCTGGATCCGCCCGAGGTGGCCTCAGCGGCCGGGACGGTCGCCGACCGCCTGCATCGTGCGGCGATCAGGCGGTGATTCCGAGCCGGTCGGTCAGCACCAAGAACGCGACCGCGAAATCGTTGTCGGCGACCTCGTCGCGCACGCGGTCCCAGTCGACCCGCTCGCGGACCGCGCGGACCACCGGCAGCAGCGGCGCGAAGTCACAGTGGTGCTCGTGCAGCGCGCACAGCTTCTCGGTGACCACCTGCGTCGGCGACAACACCGGCATGCGGATCGCGAGCACGTCGAGCACCTCGGCGTCGCGAATCGTCGCCGCGTCCACGGGAACCCCGTTGACTCGGTGCAGCACATCCACCACCGCATTGTCGATGCACGCCTTGAACAACCAGTCCTCCGGTGTGCGGTCGATCGAAAATCCGGCCCCTGCGAGCGTCTTCGCCGCCTGCTCGACGTCCGGTTCGGCGACCACGAAGTCCACGTCGTGGACCGGTTCGGGACCGCCGTAGGCCCACAGCGCGTAGCTGCCGGCGAGCGCGAACGCCGGGCCCTCGGCCTTCAGCGCCGACGCCGCACGACGCAGCGCGGCCCGTAGTTCGTCATTGCGCTCAGATCCGACAACGGTCATTTCGGGTAAGTAGTACCCATGCGGCTGGCCACCTTCAACATCCTGCACGGACGCAGTGTTCACGACGGAAGTGTGGAACTGGACCGGCTGGCCTCATCGGTGAAGCAGCTCGACGCGGATGTGCTTGCGCTGCAGGAGGTCGACTGCGATCAGCCGCGCTCGGCGATGGCGGACCTGACGACCGCGGCCGCCGACGCGATGGGCGCGGTCAGCCTCCGCTTCGTCGCGGCGATCTCCGGGACACCTGGGGCGACGTGGATGGCGGCCACCGGACGCGAGCAGCCGGGTACCGCCGCCTACGGCATCGCACTGCTGTCGCGGTTCGAAGTGCACACCTGGCAGGTAGTGCGCCTGCCCCGGATCCCGGTGCGGTTTCCGATGTACCTGCCGGGGCCGAACCGGGTCCAGGTCGTCGACGAGGAGCCGCGCGCGGCCGTCATCGCCCGGCTCGACTCGCCGCTGGGGCCGTTGACGGTCGCGAACACACACCTGTCGTTCGTTCCCGGGTGGAACCGCGTGCAGCTGCGGAGGTTGATTCGGGACTTGCGTGGTTTCTCAGGCCCGCGCGTGCTGATGGGCGACTTGAACATGACACCGCCGTCGCCCGGCCGCTGGACCGGGCTGCGCCCGCTCGCCGAGGTGCCGACGTTTCCCGCCGACGTCCCGCATCGCCAGCTCGACCACATCCTCACCGACGACCGCGCGATGCGGGCGGATCGGTGCTCGACGCTGTCGATGTCGATCTCGGACCATCGCGCGCTCGTCGTCGATGTGTCGCGCGCGTCATAGCGGCCTCAGCACGTGCCGGAACGGTAGTCCGCGCGGGAAAGTGCGAGTGAAGACCACGGGGATTACCGTTCCGGCGCTGACCGCGGGCGTCTTAGCGAAAGCGTCGCAGCGACTCCGAAGTGGTCGGTCGGCCATGCGCCCGCGCGCGGCTCGTCGCAAACCACCTCGGCGCTGAGCACTCGGCCGGCGCCCGCCGGCGTGGCGGCGCCGACGAAGATGTAGTCGATGCGTCGGTCATGCTCATTTTCCTTGGCCGCGAACGGATTTGCATTGCTCCACGTATGCCCTGCTACACCCGGGTTGGCTTCACCGAACGCGTCGACATAGCGCTCCGTCAGGAACCGGATCTCGTCGGACTCCGGCTCGGCGTTGAAATCGCCGCCGACGATCGGCGGGAAGTCGGATGGGTGGGCGGCGATGATGGCGGCGACGTCACGAACCTGCTGCTCACGGATCCAGCCCTCGTCGAACTGCCACGACAAATGCGTCGACGAGAACGAAACGCGACGGCCGAATGCGACGGCGTCGACGGTGAGCATTGCGCGCGGCTCATTCCCGGACGAGGCGTCCGTCAGCGGATGGCACCGTGACGTCAGCACCGGCACGCGGCTGAGCACAGCGTTCCCGAATTCGCCACCGAATGTGGTTCTCGCAGGGCCGAAGACCGCCGTCATGCCCGTTCGTTCGGCGAGCCATGCCGCCTGACGTCGCCCGATGGAGTGCACGACTTCCTGCAGCGCCACCAGGTCGGGACGGATTTCGTTGATCCACTCGACGACCGCACATCGTCGGCGTCGCCACTCGTTGCGGCCCCACACATTGAGCGTCATCACTGTCAGCGTCTGCCTGTGCTTCGGGGGCGCGGTCACTCGGGCATGGTCGCATGAGACGCACGTAAAGTGTGTTCGCGTGCACGTCATCTCGGCGGAGTCGACGGAGCTGTTCTCGGGACCGCTCGATGCGCCGCAGCAACTGGTGCGGGTGGTGTTCCGCGGACGCGTCAAGGCTCTTCGCGTGGAAGGTGACGGACTCGCGAGCGCGGACGAGCCGCGGTTTCCCGTGCTGGGAGTGGCCGAAGTACCCGTGTCCGTCGTCGACCCGGTTGTCGGCCAGCGGCGCGACGCCCGGGTTGTCGTCGGCAGCGCGTCGACGCCGTTCACGTTCGTCGTCGCCGAGCCGGGCTGGACGATGTTCATGGTCAGCCACTTCCACTACGACCCCGTGTGGTGGAACACTCAGGGCGCCTACACCAGCGAGTGGACCGAGGACCCGCCCGGCCGGCAGACGAACGGATTCGCGTTGGTGCGTGCGCACCTCGAGTTGGCGCGCCGCGACCCCGACTACAAATTCGTGCTCGCCGAGGTCGACTACCTCAAGCCGTACTGGGACGTCCACCCCGAAGACAGGGCCGATTTGCGACGGTTGATGGCCGACGACCGCCTCGAGGTGATGGGCGGTGCCTACAACGAGTCGAACACCAACCTCACCAGCCCTGAGACGACGATCCGAAACTTCGTGCACGGCATGGGTTTTCAGCGCTCTGTGCTGGGCGCTTCGCCTGCGACGGCGTGGCAACTGGACGTCTTCGGCCACGACCCGCAGTTCCCGGGCATGGCGGCCGACGCCGGCCTGACATCGAGTTCGTGGGCGCGCGGCCCGCACCATCAATGGGGGCCGATGGCCGGCGGCGGGGACCCGCGGCGCATGCAGTTCAGCAGCGAGTTCGAGTGGATCGCGCCGTCCGGTCGCGGGCTGCTGACCCATTACATGCCGGCGCACTACGGCGCGGGCTGGGCGATGGATTCGGAGCCGACGCTCGAGCAGGCCGAGGCCGCGACGTTCGCGTTGTTCGAGTCGCTCAAGACAGTGGCGCTGACGCGCAACGTGTTGCTCCCGGTCGGCACCGACTACACGCCCCCGAACAAGTGGGTCACCGAGATCCATCGCGATTGGAACGCCCGCTACACCTGGCCGCGATTCGTCAGTGGCCTACCGCGAGAGTTTTTCGCCGCGGTGCGCGCGGAATTGGATGCCCGCGGCGGCGCGCCGTCGCCGCAGACCAGGGACATGAACCCGATCTACACCGGCAAAGACGTGTCCTACATCGACACGAAGCAGGCGAACCGGGCGGCTGAGAGCGCGGTGCTCGACGCAGAGCGGTTCGCGGTGTTCGCCCGCCTGCTGGGCGGTGCTTCGTATCCCGATGCGGCACTGGCGAAGGCCTGGGTGCAGCTGGCTTACGGCGCGCACCACGACGGCATCACCGGGTCGGAATCCGACCAGGTGTACCTCGACCTGCTGACCGGCTGGCGCGACGCCTGGGAGCTCGGTGTCACGACGCGGACGAATTCGCTGGCCTTGATGTCCCGAGCTGTCGACGGCACTCACGTCGTATGGAACTCGTTGGCGCACAAGCGAACCGACATCGTCACCGCTCACCTGCCCGAACCGCTGAGGGTGCGGGTGTGCGACGCCGACGGAGCCGAGGTGCCCGCGCTCGTCGAACACGGCAGCCAGACGGTCAGCTGGCTGGCGCGCGATGTGCCGTCGCTGGGCTGGCGTGCATACCGACTGGAGCTGGGCGACGGCCCGTCGGGTTGGGAGACGCTGGACGGCAACGACATTGCGAACGAGTTCTACCGACTGTCGGTGGACTCGTTGCGGGGCGGCGGTGTGGCGTCGCTCGTCGACCTCGGCACTGGGCGGGAGCTGATTGCCGAAAGCCGGGTGGGCAACGAGCTCGCGGTCTACGAGGAGTACTCGCAGCACCCGCACGGCGGCGAGGGACCGTGGCATCTTGTCCCCAAGGGCCCTGTGGTGCACTCGTCTGCGACGCCGGCCGAGTCCGTCGTCGTCGAACGGTCGCCGTTGGGGCAGCGGATCACGGTGCGCGGCAAGGTCTCTGACCACTTGCGCTATACCCAGACATTGACGTTGTGGGGTGGGGTGGCGCGGGTGGACTGCCGTACGACGATCGACGAGTTCGCCGGTGCGGACCGCCTTGTCCGTGTCCGCTGGCCGTGCCCGGTGCCGGGTGCGCTGCCGGTCAGCGAGGTCGGCGACGCGGTGATCGGCCGCGGATTCGGACTGATGCACGAACCCGGAAGAGACACCGCTGTCGACACCGCCGCGCACCCTTGGACTCTCGACAACCCGGCATATGGCTGGTTCGGGCTGTCGTCGGCCGCCCGCATCCGGGTCGCAGATGTAGGTGTACGGGCGATGTCGGTGGCGGAGGTCATCGCACCGACCGAAGCCACGGCGGCGCCGTTAGCGCGGGATCTGATGGTCGCGCTGGTGCGTGCGGGCGTGACGGCGACGTGCAGCAGCGCGGACAAGCCGCGGTACGGCTCCTTGGAGGTCGACTCCAACCTGCCCGACATCCGGATATCACTCGGCGGCGCTGACGAAAGCACCTTCACTGCAGAGGTTCTCGCAGCCGCCGATCCCGGCTACGCCGACGAGGTGAAGCGGCAGCTCTACGCCGACGGAGTCGCGCGCGTCTTTGTGCCGGCCGCGGCCCCGCTGGCCGACACGTGGCTTCCGGATGCGGATCTGCGCGGAACGCGGATGTTGCCCGTTCTCATCGTCGCGGGCGCACAGCTGGGGGAGGCGGTCGCGTCCGTCGTCGTCGACCTCGCTGACGCGCAGATCGAGGTAAACCAAGCTGCACCAAGCGAACTGGGGCCGTTCGAGAACCGCACCGTCGCACTGCTCAACCGTGGTGTCCCCGGCTTTGCGGTGGACCCCGACGGCACACTGAACATGTCGTTGATGCGCGCGTGCACCGGCTGGCCGTCGGGAACCTGGACCGATCCGCCGCGACGCACCGTGCCTGACGGGTCCAACTTCCAGTTGCAGCACTGGACGCACACGTTCGAATACGCACTGGTGTCCGGTACCGGAGACTGGCGACAGGCGCGGCTGCCCGCCCGCAGCGCCGAATATTCCAGCGCCCTGCTGGTCGAGCCCGGTGGCGACGAAACAGACGGCGGCTTACCGCCGTTCGGCTCCCTGCTCGAGGTGGAGCCCGCCGGTGCGGTTCAACTCGCCGCGGTCAAAGCAGCGGGCAATCCGCTAGTCGGCGGGTCGTGCGCGCGGGCCGACCCTGTTGAGTCGGTGGCGCTGCGGGTCGTGGAGTCCTGCGGCGTGTCGACTGACGTGACGATCCAGTCGGGGCTGCGTCGAGTTGACTCGCCCTCGCATGCCGATCTGCTGGAGCAGCGACGGCAGGAGCCCGCGGCGAGACTGTCGCTGCACGGATTTGAGATCGCAACATTGCTCACCCGGCTGAACCTGCCCAAGGTGCTCGACGCCGATGACAACCAGTTGGCACCCGAAGCCGAAGCGGCGCAACCGCTCTACGCCCGCTATTGGCTGCACAACCGCGGGCCCGCGCCGCTGGGTGGTCTGCCGGCCGTTGCCTACCTGCACCCTCAGCGGGTGTCTGCAAAGGCGAATTCCGAAGTGCTGCTGCGGCTTACAGCGGCGAGCGACTGCACCGACGCGGCACTGCACGGCAAGGTTCGACTTGTGTGCCCCGATGGGTGGACGGCCAGCCCCGCCGAGCTGCCGTTCGTGCTGCCATCCGGTCAGCACCTCGAGGCCGACATCGCGCTGACGCTGCCGAGGCGAACACCGAAGGGGCTCTATCCGATTCGGGCGGAGCTGGTCGTGACTGGCAGCGACGCCGCGTCGATGCCGGCGGCGTGGCGGCAGACGGTCGATGATGTCTGCGTCGTGTCCGTCGGCGCGCGCGCGGCACATCGTGTCGAGCTGCTGCGGCTGGTCGACGACCCCGAGCCCGTCGACGTCGCGGCCGGCGAGTCGGCTCGGCTGATGGTGACCGTCGGCACCGACGCCGGTGCCGACCTGGCGGTCGAAGCCCACGTCATCAGCCCGTGGGGCACCTGGCCGTGGATCGGTCCCCCGGCGTTGGGTGCGACGCTTCCTGCGCGCGGCACAGTCACGCTGTCGTTCGATGTCGCCCCTCCCGCATGGGTAGAGCCTGGGGCGTGGTGGGCCCTGATTCGCGTCGGCTGTGCAGGCCGACTGGTCTATTCGCCCGCGGTCGAGGTACGGGTCCGGTGAGCGCCGTGGCCGCCATGGTCTGCGGTGTGCCCATCCACGTCGAGGCCGTCGACGCCCGTGAGGCCGCGCTGCGCGCCGGTCCGCACGCCGCTGCGCTGCCGCGAGCGGGTACCAGCGAGGGTCGGCAGCTGCGGCGTTGGTTGACTCAGCTACTCGTCACCGAACAGATCATCGCCGCGGAGGCGGCCGCGTCGGGGCTAACGACGCAGGACGCACCGCCGGAACGCGAAGTGCTGCCGGACAATACGGCGCGAGTGGAACTCGGCAGCATCACGGCGGCCGCTCTCGCCCAACCGCTGGGCCGTGCGTTGTACGCGCATGTCACGTCTGACGTCAACGTGACCGACGACGTCGTGTCGGCGTATCAGGCACGCAACCCGCACCGTTTCGCCAACGCGACGGACGTCGCCGAGCACCTGCGAGCCGCGGCCAGGCGCAGGGCGTTCGGGATATGGCTCGATGTGCGCCGCGCCACGCTCGTCGAGCTCTCGGCGGGGTACGAACATCCCGGCGATCCGCGCCAGCCCGACAACACCCACCGGCACTGATGGCCGCATCTTCTGCTCTTCGCGCAAGCGGCTCATCGCCTCTCACGCTCGCCATCGACATCGGCGGCACGAAAATCGCTGTGGGACTGGTGAATTCAGACGGCGCTCTGGTCCGTACCGCGATCCTGCCCACGCCGCGAGGTGATGCCGAGACGGTGTGGGCGGTGCTGGCGCGGTTGATCTCCGACGCGACGGAGCACACCGCGGTGCGCGGCGTCGGCATCTCGTCGGCAGGGCCGATCGACCTGCCGGCCGGGACGATCAGCCCACTCAACATCGAAGGCTGGCGCGGCTTTCCGGTGCGTGACAGGGTCGCGGCGATGCTGCCCGGCGTGCCGGTGCGACTCGGCGGCGACGGGCTGTGCATGGCGCTCGGCGAGTTCCACCACGGCGCGGGCCGGGGCGCGCAGAGCATGCTCGGCATGGTGGTCTCCACCGGAGTGGGCGGCGGCCTGGTGCTCGACGGTGCGCCCTACGACGGGCTGACCGGCAACGCCGGCCACGTCGGCCACGTCGTCGTCGACGTCGACGGCGAGCCGTGCGCCTGCGGCGGGCGCGGCTGCGTCGAATCGATCGCGTCGGGACCGCGCATGGTCCGATGGGCTCACGAGCACGGCTGGAACGCGCCCGCCGCCGCGAGTGCCAAGGAGCTCGCGGCCGCCGCCGCAGCGGGAGACGAGGTGGCGATGGCGGCGTTTCGACGCGGTGCAGCCGCGGTCGCGGCGATGATCGCGTCCGTCGGCGCGGTCTGCGATATCGACCTGGTGGTGATCGGCGGGGGAGTAGCGAAGGCGGGCGCCTTGTTGTTCGACCCGATTCGTGAGCGGCTGCCGGCCTATGCGCGGCTGAGTTTCCTGCGGGGGCTGCGGGTGGTGCCCGCGGAGCTCGGGGGCGAAGCGGGTCTTGTCGGCGCGGCAGCGCTGGTCGCGAGCGGCTCCTGAGGTAACGCTCGAGGGTCCGCGAGCGTGCGCAGAATTTGGCAGATCATCGGCGTGTCGGCATGCGGACACGCACGCTCGCGCGGACGGGGCGGGAGAGCTGGTAGCCTGGGTCGGCTCCACCGAAGACCGTTGGTCACCGAGTAATCGGTCGAAGGCCCGGGATGTCCCGGCGGCCTACGCAGGAGGACGAGATTCATGCGCGCGCATTCGCGTGCGGTCTTCTCGGGGCAACGGACAACCACCCGAGGAGGATGAATGGCCAAGGCCGACAAGGTCGCCGCCGTCGCCGACATCGCCGAGCAGTTCAGGGAAGCCACCGCCGCGCTGGTCACCGAATACCGTGGCCTCACAGTCGCCGACCTCGCCGCGCTGCGCAGGTCCCTCGGCGACTCCGCAACCTACGCGGTCGCCAAGAACACGCTGGTCAAGCGCGCTGCGACGGAGGCGGGCGTCGACGGGCTCGAGGAGCTGTTCGTCGGGCCCACCGCGATCGCATTCGTCACCGGCGAGCCCGTCGACGCCGCGAAGGCACTGAAAACCTTCGCCAAAGACCACAAGGCGTTGGTGATCAAGGGCGGCTACATGGACGGGCACCCGTTGACCGTCTCCGAGGTCGAGCGGATCGCCGACCTCGAGTCCCGCGAAGTGTTGCTGGCCAAGCTGGCCGGCGCGATGAAGGGCAACCTGACCAAGGCCGCGGGCCTCTTCAACGCACCCGCATCGCAGGTCGCCCGCCTGGCCGCCGCGTTGCAGCAGCAGAAGGCAAGCCAAGAACCTGCCGCTTAACCACCGAAACCCCTTTAGGAAGGAACCACCATGGCAAAGATGTCCACCGATGAGCTGCTCGACGCATTCAAAGAGATGACGCTGCTGGAGCTCTCGGACTTCGTGAAGCAGTTCGAGGAGACCTTCGACGTCACCGCCGCCGCTCCGGTCGCGGTCGCTGCCGCTCCGGGTGCCGCCGCGGGCGCGCCCGCCGAGGCCGCCGAGGAGCAGAGCGAGTTCGACGTGATCCTCGAGTCCGCCGGCGACAAGAAGATCGGCGTCATCAAGGTCGTCCGCGAGATCGTCTCCGGTCTGGGCCTCAAGGAGGCCAAGGATCTCGTCGACGGCGCGCCCAAGCCGCTCCTGGAGAAGGTGGCCAAGGAGGCCGCCAACGAGGCCAAGAACAAGCTCGAGGCCGCCGGCGCAACGGTCACCGTCAAGTAGTCCTCGACAAAGAGGCCGCCCCCGCGTGAAAGGGGGTGGCCTCTTTGCTTTTCGGATGTTTGTTCTATAAGTGTTGGTGGTTGCAGTCGTAGGTTAGAGTGACTCAAGCCACAGGCGGAAGCTGGTGGCGGAAGTGTGGCGGAAGGATCACCGTGGGCATCGGCATTGAGGTCAAGGGGCTGACGAAGTCCTTCGGGTCCCAGCGAATTTGGGAGGATGTCACCTTCGACCTTCCCGCTGGTGAGGTCAGCGTTCTGCTGGGCCCCTCGGGCACCGGCAAGTCGGTGTTCTTGAAGTCGCTGATCGGTCTGCTGCGTCCCGAACGGGGCAGCATCGTCATCGACGGCACCAACATCATCGAAAGCTCCGCCAAAGAGCTCTACGAGATCCGCAAGCTGTTCGGCGTGATGTTCCAGGACGGCGCGCTGTTCGGCTCCATGAACCTCTACGACAACACCGCGTTCCCACTGCGTGAGCACACCAAGAAGAAGGAAAGCGAAATCCGTGACATCGTCATGGAGAAGCTCACGGTAGTCGGCCTCGACGGCGACGAGAAGAAGTTCCCGGGTGAGATCTCCGGCGGTATGCGCAAGCGCGCGGGGCTGGCCCGGTCACTGGTGCTCGACCCGCAGATCATCCTTTGCGACGAGCCCGACTCCGGTCTGGACCCGGTGCGTACCGCGTACCTGAGCCAGCTGCTGATCGACATCAACGCACAGATCGACTGCACGATCCTCATCGTCACGCACAACATCAACATCGCCCGCACGGTGCCCGACAACATGGGCATGCTCTTCCGCCGCAAGTTGGTGATGTTCGGGCCCCGCGAAGTGCTGCTGACCAGCGACGAGCCGGTAGTGCGCCAATTCCTCAACGGCCGCCGGATCGGCCCGATCGGCATGTCGGAGGAGAAGGACGAGTCCACCATGGCTGAAGAGCAGGCCATGATAGAGGCCGGCCACCATCACGGCGGCGTCGAGGAAATCGAAGGCGTGCCGCCACAAATCGCCGCGACCCCCGGCATGCCGGAGCGCCAGGCCGTCAACCGTCGGCGCGCGCGGGTGCGCGACATCATGGGGACGTTGCCACCGGCCGCGCAGGAGGCCATCCGCGACGACCTCGAGGGCACCGGAAAGTACAAGTCCCACGAGTTCGCCAGCGAGGACGAGACAGAGCGCCGACGCTATGACGACGGAGATGACGAGCCCCCGACCGGGCGAATCCCCACGCAGCGCTAGGAACAACGCTCATCAACGCTGGGCGGATCGGGTTCACCCTAGCGGCGGCCGCGATCGGGGCGACGCTGGCGTTGGGGTTGGGGTGCGGCGTTGTCGCGGCCGAGCCGGATCCGACAAGCGGCATCAGCAATTCGTCGTCTGGCCCGCCGGGATCGCTCTCGACCCCCAAGCCGGCATCTGAGGACCCGGCTCCCTCCGAGGCCCTGGCGAACTCCGATGCTTCGCCGGCCCCGTCGGAAAGTTCGACAGCCACGTCGCCCAGAATCCGGCTGCCGAAAGGTAAGGAAACATCCGGCCAGGAGACGACACGGCGGCGCGATTCATCTCTGCAGCCGAAGAAGCTGAAGCACAGGCTGTCGTTGTCGCGACCGTCGTTGACCGCAGCAGCCGCGCAGGCGGCTGAACCGGAGACGACGTCATCGCCGCTTTCTGAGCTGCCGAGCGAAAACTCAACGCCCACAACGGAAACGGGCCTGCTGCCCGCCTTGTTCGAAAGGTGGAAGCCGGTAGTCACGCCGGTCGCTGCCGTCGACACTGCAGCGCGGTCGCCGCTACTCGTGCGGGCGAAGGCGCCGAGCATGACCGCGGCCGCCACAAGGCAGGCGTCTGCTCCGAGCAAAATCCTCGCCATCCTGATCTCCGACGTGCTGGGGGCAGTAATTAACCTCTTCGTCGGCCCGGCGGTGCTTCCCCCGGGGAGCAACGTGACACTGGGTCGGTCGACCCTGCAGGTCGGCGACATCACTGTTCGCGCTGATTGGTACTTCCCGAAGAGTCAGGAACCGCCGACGGGCGTCATCTACTTCCAGCACGGTGCGTTCGCGGCCACGTCGCTGTACAGCTACACGGCGGCAGCGCTCGCCGAGCGGACGAACAGCATCGTCGTCCTCCCGACCATGTCAGCCGGCGTCAGGCGCGACGGCTATTGGCTCGGCGGAGCCGAGCTGCAAATGGCCACCGCCGACCTGTTCGGCGGCGACCGCGCGGCGCTGACAGCCAGCGCAAGCGCGGCGGCCCGGCACCCGGTGACTTTGCCGCAGAACTTCGTGCTGGTTGGGCACTCCAACGGCGGGGCGTTCGTCACCGCGGTGGCGGGCGACCTGTTCGAAAAGGGCACGACTGACGGCCTGAAGGGTGTGGTCCTCTTCGACCCCTCCGCCACCGCAGGCCAAGAGGACCAGATCTCGGAATCGCTGACCCACATCCCCGACGCCCTCCCGGTGCTGATGATGGGCTCGCCGCCGTATTTCTGGAACGAGTACGGCGACGGCGCCGACGCGTTGGTGGCCGCCCGTCCCGGCGAGTTCGTGGGTGTGATCCTCGACCACGGCACGCATGTCGACTACATGCAGGGCGCCCGCGGGCTGGTCCGGCTCGTCACGTACCTGGTGGCCGGGTTCGCGCGGCCAGAAAACGTGGAAGCGGTCAAGGTCATGGCCAGTGGATGGATCACCGACATGCTCAAGCCGTCGCACGACGGCATCTACGCCACACCTGGCCAGACGATCCAGATCGACACCGCCGCCGGGACCGCCACCGCCGCCGCACTGGGGGAGCCGGCGCCGTCCGTCGCGCTCACTGCGTGAGCTGGTCTGGCTCGTCAACACGCTGACCGGCCCGTCTCACCGGCCGCAAGCCGCAATTCACCGCACGAAACAGTGCGCGAACCCTTGACGGGACGGGCAAGAGCCGTCAGTCTGTTGGGCAGCATGTGCATAGGTTGCAGTACAGGACGCCAGCCAGCGCCTTTACTGCCGCATGCCCGTGGTTGAGGAATATGCCGTCCTGAGGTACTGTTGGACGTTGCGCTGGCTGCCTCCTGCCCACCTCACCTGTACCTGACATCGTGGTCCACGCCTGAGCCCCTCGTCGGGCTGCTAAGCGTGCGTGAGAACCGGACAGGTCGTCAGCCGGTGTGAACCGACACAGATAGCGACGAAGCTGCCGGTCAGACCGGTTTCTTGTGATCGCGTGAGGTGCTGGAAGGATGCATCTTGGCAGTCTCCCGCCAGAGCAAATCAGCAGTAGCTACCGCCAATAGCTCCGTTCCCGGAGCCCCCAACCGAATCTCATTCGCGAAGTTGCGCGAGCCTCTCGAGGTGCCCGGTCTGCTCGAGGTGCAGACCGAGTCGTTCCAGTGGCTCGTCGGCTCCGACGAGTGGAAAGAGAAAGCGGCCGCCCGCGAACCGAGCCTGTCCCAGGTGAACCCGTCCGGCGGCCTCGAAGAGGTTCTCTCCGAGCTGTCGCCGATCGAGGACTTCTCCGGCCAGATGTCGCTGTCGTTCTCCGACCCGCGCTTCGACGAGGTCAAAGCACCGGTCAACGAGTGCAAAGAGAAGGACCAGACCTACGCCGCCCCGCTGTTCGTGACGGCCGAGTTCATCAACAACAACACCGGCGAGATCAAGAGCCAGACGGTGTTCATGGGTGATTTCCCGATGATGACGGAGAAGGGCACCTTCATCATCAACGGCACCGAGCGCGTCGTCGTCTCCCAGCTCGTCCGCTCGCCGGGCGTCTACTTCGACGAGAGCATCGACAAGTCGACCGAGAAGACCCTGCACAGCGTCAAGGTCATCCCCGGCCGCGGCGCGTGGCTGGAGTTCGACGTCGACAAGCGCGACACCGTCGGTGTGCGTATCGACCGTAAGCGTCGTCAGCCGGTCACCGTGCTGCTCAAGGCGCTGGGCTGGACCAACGAGGAGATCCGGGAGCGGTTCGGCTTCTCCGAGATCATGATGTCGACGCTGGAGAAGGACAACACCGTCGGCACCGACGAGGCGCTGCTGGACATCTACCGCAAGCTGCGTCCGGGCGAGCCGCCGACCAAGGAGTCCGCGCAGACCCTCCTGGAGAACCTCTTCTTCAAGGAGAAGCGCTACGACCTGGCCCGGGTGGGCCGCTACAAAGTCAACAAGAAGCTCGGGCTGCACGCCGGTGAGCCGATC
>DATBFF010000119.1:0-7818 GCA_036558625.1 Mycobacterium sp.
TGCAACCATACCGCCCGGTAACAAATTTCTAAAACTTCTGTGAGCTAACTAACAAGCGGGTCGGTTGGGCCGCCAAGTTCTCGCCGAGCAGACGCAAAAGCCCCCATGAACTGGTGTTTCAGGGGCTGTTGCGTCTAGCTCGCCGCAGAGGCGCTACTTCCGGCGCAACAGCTTGTTGCCCAGCCACACCACCGGGTCGTACCTGCGGCCGACGACGCGTTCCTTCATCGGGATGATCGCGTTGTCTGTGATCTTGATGTGCTCGGGGCACACCTCGGTGCAGCACTTGGTGATGTTGCAGTAACCCAGGCCGGCCTCGTCTTGGGCGAGGTCCCGGCGGTCCGCGGTGTCCAAGGGGTGCATCTCGAGTTCGGCGATGCGGATGAAGTACCGCGGTCCCGAGAACGCTTCCTTGTTCTCCTCGTGGTCGCGAATCACGTGGCAGACGTTCTGGCACAGGAAGCACTCGATGCACTTGCGGAACTCTTGGCTACGGTTCACGTCCTCCTGCTGCATCCGGTACTCGCCGGGTTGCAGGTCCTTCGGCGGTGTGAACGACGGGATCTCGCGCGCCTTCTCGTAATTGAACGACACGTCGGTGACCAGGTCGCGAATCACCGGGAACGTACGCAGCGGAGTGACGGTGACGACCTCGTCCTCACCGAACGTCGACATCCGCGTCATGCACATCAGCTTCGGGCGTCCGTTGATCTCGGCCGAACAGGATCCGCACTTACCCGCCTTGCAGTTCCACCGCACGGCCAGGTCCGGAGCTTGGGTCTGCTGCAGGCGGTGGATGATGTCGAGCACCACCTCGCCCTCGTTCACCTCGACGGTGAAGGTCTGTAAGTCACCACCGGCCTCGTCGCCCCGCCAGACCCGCACGCTCGCCTGGTAACTCATTACGATCTCCGTCCTGGGTGGTCGGCCAGTTCCTCGTCGGTGAAGTACTTCTCGAGTTCGTCGATCTCGAAGAGCTCCAACAGATCTCCCCGCATCGGAACCTGCGGCTCCCGCGTCACGCTGACGTCGGGGACCACGCTGTCCTGCCCCTCGGCGCGGCACACCAGCAACGTGTTGCGCCAGTCGGCTTCCATCGAGGGGTGGTCGTCGCGGGTGTGCCCGCCACGGCTTTCGGTTCGCTCCAGCGCGGCCTTCGCGATGCACTCGCTGACCAGCAGCATGTTGCGAAGGTCGATCGCCAGGTGCCAGCCCGGGTTGAACTGGCGATGACCCTCGACTTGCAGGTTCTTGAACCGCTGTCGCAGCTCGTCCAGCTTCGACAGCGCCTGGGTGATCTCGTCCTCCTTGCGGATGATGCCGACGAGTTCGTTCATCGTGTCCTGCAGGTCGAGTTGCAGGGTGTACGGGTTCTCGGGCGTGCCGCCGGACGGCCCGTCGAAGGGAGCCACAGCACGTTTGGTGGCCGCGCCGACGGCCTCGTCGTTGACTGTCGGACGGTCTTTCAACGCGCGCACGTAGTCGGCGGCGCCGAGGCCGGCGCGACGGCCGAACACCAGCAGGTCCGACAGCGAGTTCCCGCCGAGACGGTTAGACCCGTGCATGCCGCCCGAACACTCGCCGGCCGCGAACAGACCGGGTACCGTCGCCGCCCCGGTGTCGGGGTCCACCTCGATGCCACCCATCACGTAGTGGCATGTCGGCCCGACTTCCATTGCGTCCCTGGTGATGTCGACCTCGGCCAGCTCCATGAACTGGTGATACATCGACGGCAGGCGGCGCAGGATCTCATCGCGCGTCAGCCGCGACGCGATGTCGAGGTACACACCGCCGTGCGGGGTGCCGCGGCCCGCCTTCACCTCGGAGTTGATCGCGCGGGCAACCTCGTCACGGGGCAGTAGATCCGGTGTGCGGCGCGCGGAGTCGTTGTCCTTGAGC
The DNA here is from genome assembly GCA_036558625.1 of Mycobacterium sp. Classification (GTDB taxonomy): domain Bacteria; phylum Actinomycetota; class Actinomycetes; order Mycobacteriales; family Mycobacteriaceae; genus Mycobacterium. The sequence goes on from DATBFF010000119.1 coordinate 1,900, forward strand.
CACTGGTCGGCTTCGTCTTCGGTCTCGGCGTACTGGCCCTTAAACACCGAAGGGATGTAGTCGAACATGAACCGCTTGTCGTCGGAGTTCTTCAGCACACCGCCGTCGCCGCGCACGCCCTCGGTGACGAGGATGCCTTTGACGCTGGGCGGCCACACCATTCCGGTGGGGTGGAACTGAACGAACTCCATGTTGATCAGCGATGCGCCGGCTCGCAGAGCCAGCGCGTGCCCGTCACCGGTGTACTCCCACGAGTTGGATGTCACCTTGTACGACTTGCCGATTCCGCCGGTGGCCATGACGATCGCCGGTGCCTCGAACAGGATGAAGCGGCCACTTTCCCGCCAGTACGCCAGCGCGCCGGCGATGCGGCTCTGCCCATCCGGGGCACCCGGACCCGGGCGATCCTTGATCAGGTCGGTGATCGTGCATTCGGCGAACACCTTTATGCGCGCCTCGTAGTCGCCGAGCTCGGCCTTGTCCTCCTGTTGCAGCGAGACGATCTTCTGCTGCATGGTCCGGATGATCTCCAGCCCGGTGCGGTCGCCGACGTGCGCCAGCCGCGCATAGGTGTGGCCGCCGAAGTTGCGCTGGCTGATCTTGCCGTCCTTGGTGCGGTCGAACAGCGCGCCGTAGGTCTCGAGTTCGTACACGCGGTCGGGTGCCTCTTTGGCGTGAAGCTCGGCCATCCGCCAGTTGTTCAGGAACTTGCCGCCACGCATGGTGTCGCGGAAATGCACCTGCCAGTTGTCTTTTGGATTCGCGTTGCCCATCGACGCCGCGCAGCCGCCCTCGGCCATCACAGTGTGGGCCTTGCCGAACAGCGACTTGCACACCACCGCCACTTTCAGGCCGCGCTCCCGGGCTTCGATGACGGCGCGCAGCCCCGAGCCGCCCGCGCCGATGACGACGACGTCATAGGAATGCCGCTCTATTTCAGTCATTTGAGAAAACCTCTGCTAGTCAACGCCGGTCACACAAGATGACCGACGAATCTGAAGTCCCAGCTTGGATGCATGGAAATGAGCATGATGTAGAAGTCGGTCACCATCAGCGTGCCCAGCGTGATCCACGCCCACATCATGTGGCGTTCGTTGATCTTGCTGATCTGCGTCCAAAACAAGTACCGGACAGGGTGTTTCGAGAAGTGCTTCAAACGTCCGCCGATCACGTGGCGGCACGAGTGGCACGACAGTGTGTAGATCCACAGCAGGATCACGTTACCGACGAGAACGAGATTGCCTACGCCGAACCCGAAGCCCTGCGGTGAATGAAACGCCACGACAGCGTCATAGGTGTTGATGAGCGAAATGATGACCGCCGCATAGAAGAAGTAGCGGTGGGCGTTCTGGACTATCAGCGGCAGCCGAGTTTCGCCGGTGTAGGTCGAATGCGGTTCTGCCACAGCGCAAGCCGGCGGTGCCTGCCAGACCGAGCGGTAGTAGGCCTTGCGGTAGTAGTAGCACGTCAAGCGGAATGCCAGCAGGAACGGCAGCGTGACTGCTGCGTACGGCAGCCACCAGACGTCGGGAATGAACTGCGGCCAGAAGTGACTCGCTCCGTCGACGCATCCGTGAGACAGGCAGGGTGAGTAGAACGGCGTCAGGTAGTTGTAGTCCTTGACGTAGTAGGCGCTGCCCCAGAACGCGCGGATGGTCGCGTAGATGACGAATGCGGCGAACCCGAGGTCGACCCAAACGGTCTGCGCCCACCACTTGTCGACGCGCAGCGTGCGCTGAGGCACCTTCGCGCGCGTCGGGGAAAAGACTCCTGTGGCGTCGCGCTGCGTGGTCGGCGCGCTCATCGTGTACCGAACTGGCCGCCGACGCCCTCATCGTCGACGTCACGCCAAAAGTTGCTGTCGTACTGGGTATCCGGCACTGGAATCTTCTCTCCCGTCTGCGGCTGACCGATCGCGCGTCCCAGATCGAGTTCGGCGGCGTCGATCTCGATGCGTTCGAGATCGTTGAGTAGCCGGTCGGCACCGTTGACAAGACGGCGCATAGCCGAATCCTCGCCGTAGCGCGCCTTGATCGACATCGCGCACCGCCGCACTTCGTTGATGAGGTGGTGCAGCTCTGCGAGTTCGGCTGAGCTGGACAACGCTCCTCCTAGGGCTGAAGGTGTCAGGGAAAACAGTACGACACGCGTCGCGCACCACATCATGGAGGATGCGTGACGCCTGTCACGGATCGATCAGGGGTTTGACGCTATGGCGCTTGGCAACGAGCAACTTTCCCAGCAGGCCGCCGCGCTGCTCGAAATGCACCGGCCGGGTGATCCGGTGGTACTGCCCACGGTGTGGGACGCGTGGTCGGCGAAGATGGCCGTCGACGCCGGCTTTGCGGCGTTGACGGTCGGAAGCCACCCGCTGGCCGACTCGATCGGCAAGGCCGACGGTGAGGGGATGACGTTCGATGACGTGCTCTCACGGATCGCACAGATCACCGCGGCCGTCGACGTGCCGGTGTCGGTCGACGTCGAGTCGGGATACGGCGAGCCGGCGCCGCGGCTGATCGACGGGCTGCTCAGCGTCGGCGCCGTTGGCTTCAACCTCGAGGACACCGTCCACCGCGAAGGCAAGCGGCTGCGGTCTGTGGAAGAGCATGCCGATCTGGTCGCTGCGCTGCGCGCGGCGGCCGACGCGGCCGAGGTGCATGTGGTGATCAATGCCCGCACAGACCTGTTCCTGCGCGGCGATGGCGACGAAGCCGATCGGGTGGACCGTGCCATCGCGCGGCTGACCGCTGCGGCCGGGGCGGGTGCCGACGTGCTGTATCCGGTCGGCCGGCACGAGCCGGAGACGCTGCGCCGGCTGACCAGCGAACTGCCGCTTCCGGTCAATGCGATTGCGCTGCCCGATCAGGACGATCCGGCGTCGTTCGGTCCGCTCGGCGTCGGCCGCATCAGCTTCGGGCCCTTCTGGCAGGGTGCGCTGACGGCACGGTCACAGGAGATCCTGCGACGCTGGCGCTAGTCCGGCGAACAGACGCAAAAGCCCCCGAAACGCCTTGCGGTCGGGGGCTTTTGCCTCGTGGTTACTTGGTGATCGCGATGCGGCGTGGCTGGCTGCCGGCATACGCGCCGGTGACCCGTACGGTCAGCACGCCGGCGTCATAGCTGGCGCTGACGGCGTCGTCGGTCACATGCGACGGAAGCGCGAACGACCGACGGAACGAGCCGTAGCGCACCTCGCGCAGTGTCCGGCCGTCGTTCTCGGCGGTGTGCTCGTCGCGCCGCTCGCCGTGGATGACCAGCGCACCGTTGTCGACCTCGACGTTCACGTCCTTCTCGACGTCGATGCCCGGAAGCTCGACCCGCACGACAGCGTCGTCGCCGTCCGTGACGACCTCGGCGGCGGGGCTGAAAGCGCCGCTGTACCAGTCGCTGGCTGCGGCCGGGCCAAAGAATTCGTTGACCCAACGGTCCAGACTCCATGCCGGACGCGTCCAAAGGGTGAGGTTGCTCATGCTCTCTCCTCGATTGCGGTGGGCCGGCCCGATGCCGGCCTGCTACTGAATGAAACTTGAGTCGATCACGCTAAAGTTCCGGCTCGCGTTCGCCTGAAGCGAAAACGCGGGAAGCGGCGGGGTGCCAACGCATCGCTGCTGGTGAGAGGGCCTTATGACGGCCGTTCTAGGGACTTCTGGCCCTACTGCCGAACCCTCCTCAGAAAGATAGTGAGACTGAACGTTGCAGATAACGCAGGGAGGTCGATACACGTGGACCAACTGACGACACTGGATGCGGGTTTTCTACACGCCGAAGATTCGGATCGACACGTGAGCCTGGCCATCGGCGGGCTTGCGGTCGTCGAAGGCCCGGCCCCCGACCACCGCGAAATGCTTTCCACATTCGCAAAACGAATGACCGCATGCCCACGGTTCGCGCAGCGACTGCGCACACACACATTCGACTTCGGCGCTCCGGAATGGGTGGACGACCCTGACTTCGACGTCACCCACCACGTCCGCCGGGTCGCCGTTCCGCACCCGGGCGACGATGCCACGCTCTTCGAAATTGTCGCCGATCTGATGGCGACCCGGTTGGACCGTGACCGGCCGCTGTGGGAGATCTGGATCATCGAAGGCCTCACCGAGAACCGGTGGGCGATGTTGACCAAGGTCCACCACTGCATGGCGGACGGCATCGCCGCCACGCACATGCTTGCCGGGCTGTGCGATGACGGTATCGGCGAGAGCTTCGCGAACCACATCCGGGCGGCGAAGGAACACTCGGCCACCGGACAGCCCGCCGCTGCGCGTAAGGCCGCGTCGGCAACGAGGTTCTTCGTGAATCCGGTCGAACTGGCGGGCGAGCTGTGGAATGCTTCTGCGGCGATCACCACCGCGGCCGCCCGCGCGGCGCAGGGTGCGGCCGGTATCGCGATGGGATTGCTGGACCGTTCGGCGTCGACGACGCTCAACGGGCCGGTGAGCAATCTCCGTCGATACGGTGCGGCCCGCGTCGCTCTGGACGACATCGCGACGATCTGCCGGGCATTCGACGTCACGGTCAACGACGTCGCGCTGGCCGCAGTCACAGAGAGTTACCGCTCGATGCTCATCCGCCGGGGCGAGAAACCGCTTCCGGAGTCGCTGCGCACGCTCGTGCCGGTGTCGATGCGTGGCGCGGATGCGTTGGGCCAGACCGACAACCGCGTCTCACTGATGCTGCCCTATCTGCCGATCGAGGAGGAGAACCCGGTTCGGCGGCTGCGCGCGGTGCATTCGCGGTTGGATCGGACCAAATCCAGCGGGCAGCGTCAAGCCGGCGGCGCGATGTTCGCCCTCGCCAACCACATTCCGTTCGCATTGACCGCATGGACCATGCGGCTGCTCACCCGTATGCCACAGCGCGGCGTAGTGACCGTGGCGACGAATGTGCCCGGCCCGCGGCGGCCACTGCACATCATGGGACGCCAGGTTCTCGGGGTGTTCCCGGTTCCGCCGATCGCGATGCAGTTGCGTAGCGGTGTCGCGATGCTCAGCTACGCCGACCACCTCTTCTTCGGGATACTCACCGACTTCGAGGCGATCCCGGAAGCGGCCGAACTCGCACGCGGGATCGAGGTCGCGGTGGACCGGCTGACGAAGAGCAGCACGAAGCGCAAGCCCGCAACCGAGCGGCATGGGATGGCGCTGGTGCACAGTGCTTGACCGATCGTGGCTTGACCCATCTTGGGATGGCCTCCTCGAATAGGTGACCCGTCACCCGTCGCCTCGCTATGGTTTGGCAACCGTGTCTGGTGCTGACGGCCCGTCGTCCGCGGAACATTCCAATGGTGTCCGCGAGGCGGTGCGAACACTTCATCCGGGCTACTTCGCGCTCGTCATGGCCACCGGAATCATGTCGATTGCGATGCGCGAGCACCACGCGCACGTCGTCTCCGTGGTGATGCTGTGGCTGACTGGTATCGCCTACATCATTTTGATCACGCTGACCACCGTGCGGGTCATCTACTTCCGTAGTGAGTATGCCGACGACCTGACCGATCCGCGCCGAGGTTTCGGCATGTTCACGTTCGTGGCCGCAACGAACGTGTTCGGCACCAGACTGGCCGTCGACGGCCACCACCTGATCGCGGTCTGTCTGCTCGCTCTGGGGTGGCTCGCCTGGCTGGTGCTCGGCTATGTGGTTCCGTGGACAGCGCTTCTCGGTCACCCGGACCGGCCCGGGCTGCAGGCCGCCAATGGCACCTGGTTCATCTGGGTTGTCGCCAGCCAGTCCATCGCGGTGCTCGCCTCGGTGCTGGAACGCGAAGTCGGAACTGCGCGAAGAGAACTCGCGGTCATCGCGGTGTTCTCCTGGGCGGTGGGGGTCTTCCTGTATGCCGCTGCAGGTCTTTTCGTGGCCGCGCGGATGCTGCTCTATCCGCTGCGGCCGCAGGATCTCACTCCGCCGTACTGGGTGGCCATG
>DATBFF010000120.1:0-4198 GCA_036558625.1 Mycobacterium sp.
GTGCGCAAGGGCTTCGACCTTGAAGGGCGGCTTTATGCGCTCAAGGCTGGCGCCGACAAGATTTCGCTGTTTGCCAACTACAGCCCGGTCCAGGCGCTTCTGCTCGACAGCGCACCGTCGCTCTACGTTCCGAACGTTCCGGTTTACGTGGGCAATGTCGGCATTGATTTCGACGTCGCCACGGTGAATGCGCAACGGATTTCGGGCGAGGCCTATGTGACCTTTGTCGGCAAGAAATACCTCAGCCAGGACGGATTGCTGACGACGCGCCCGTTCAAGCGGGTCGCGGGTCGCGTGGCTTATAGCTGGCCCGACGGTTGGACGGTGTTCGGACAGGCGATGTGGTATCCCGGCGATCGTCTCAGCGAATTCGCGACCAATTTCGGCAACGTGGTCGGCGCGTCTTCGGCCGACATTTTCACCAGCCCCGCGCCCGGGCTCACCGTCATGGCCGGCCTGACCTATCGTATGCCGACGCCGAATTTCGCTCCCCCTCCCACGTCAAAGCTGGTGGTCAAATGAGATCGGTCTTTCGGCGCTTCGCCCTGGTGTCCGCGGCCCTGGTCGCGACGGCCACGGTCGTTCCAGCCGCGTCGGCGCACGACGTCTGGCTCACGACGACAGGGCCTGCCGCCGCGCGCCGCGTTGTCGTCAACTACGGTCACCCGGGCGATCGGCCGCCGCCGGCGGCCGACAAGGTGCTCGATCTCGTTGCGATCACCGGCGAGGGAAGGGTGTCGTTGCTCGCCGGGCTGGCGCCGGGTCGCATCAATGGGGTGGCGATCGTGCAGTCGAGGCCGATCGTCGACGGCGGCCATACATTGCTCGCCGTGCGCTACGACAACGGTTACTGGGTGAAGATTGCCGACAATCTCTACCGCAACGCCAGCAGGCGCATGGCACCCGATGCTGTGGACAGCATGTGGTCGGCGAAGTTCGCCAAGGCGGTGACCGGCGCCGGCGCGCCGTGGCAGACCGTGCTCGGCCACGAGCTCGAAATCGTTCCGCTCGCCGATCCGGCCGCGGTTCGCGTCGGGCAGAGTCTGCCCGTGCGGGTGTTGTTCCGCGGCCGACCGCTTGCCGGCGTCGACGTCGAACGTGGCGACGGCGTCACGCCCATGAAGGAGGAGGACATGCCGCGGTTCAAGACCGACGGCGATGGCACTGCCACGGTCCCCATCGTCAAGGCGGGGCCAGTTCTGCTCGCCATCGATCACCGGGTCAGTCCATCGGGCACTCCCGAGATCGCCGCCGCGGATCTGTTCAACGGCACCTTCGCATTTACGACGCCGGTCGCATCACGCGCCACCCGTTGAGGGTTATGGCGTCCTCCTGATGAGCTGCACCCGATCGTAGGCAGAGGTGGCCGGACATCCGCGAGGCGCATGCGGGGCGGCCGACGGTGTGTTCCGGCTGCCGTAATTCCGTTGCCTACCCGCCGCTGACGCAACTTTGCGTCGAGCATGGCTACTTGACTGGCCAGGGCGTGGACTCATTGACGCGCAGCCATGATGTATGGATGCAAGCTGGACGAATGCGGGGTAGTTGGCCGCGAGCGCTTCCACAGCGGGTTGCCACACGCCGACAGTGCGGGATCTTATTGAAGCACCGGTCGATATGGACTGACGCATCAGTCCCGCGCGGTGAAAAGCGCATTTGTGTGATGGCTGTCACATCGCGGCGGCAGTGGCACCCTTACCAACTGCTGCAAGCCGTCGTGCGCGCGGGCTTCATGGACCGCGGCGTCGGCTGAGTCCAACCGGTGGATGGGACCAACCTGAGCAGGCCAAGCCGCCCCCGCGGCCGTGCCATCGCTCACAGTTGAAAGCCGCAATGGCCCCCGTCCACGGCAAAATGAGCGCCGCTCCGGTCGCTCCGCCCCCTGATCTGAAGGTGTTCCGGCCCCAGAGCAACTGCGCTGCCCTGGGTGTAGCGGTGAACCACCTGATGACGAAGCCGGCCTTCGCCGATCTGCGCTTCGGCGAATGCTCGCGCATGCTGGTCGGCCAGGTCCATCGCGGACGTTGCTGCTTGGCGGCCGACAGCGGCAACCAGATCCAGGGATTCAATGATTTCGTCGCGCTTCATCTCGGGCGACAGGCCGGCGGCGCATACCGTCAATTGGAAGAAGCAATGCACCGGTGAGCAACCGGTAGTCGGATTGGTTCTAACTCATGCGGAGGCAGGACTATGGCCCTCAAGTTCGGAACGAACAAGTCCGAGAAGATCGGCGGCACCCCCTACGACGACACGATCTTCGGGTTTGGTGACGACGATGAGCTGTACGGGTACGGGGGCGACGACCAGCTCCTCGGCGGGGACGGCGGTGACCACCTGATCGGTGGCGCCGGAGCCGACTTCCTTGACGGTGGGCCCGGCGAGGATGACGCCAATTACTCCGATTCCCCGAGCGGGGTCACGGTCAACCTGAAAACGGGAACGGGTTCCGGCGGCGACGCGGAGGGCGACACCCTCCAGAATATCGAGAACCTCGCCGGTTCGGATTACAGAGATAACCTCATCGGTGATGACGGCGATAACTGGTTTTTCGGAGGGGCAGGCGACGACGTTCTCAAAGGCGGCGGCGGCAGCGACACCCTCTTCGGCGAGGACGGCATCGACTGGCTGGAGGGCGGCGACGGCAATGACCGGCTCTGGGGCGGGTACGACGACGACGTCTTGTCGGGCAATGCCGACCAAGACCGGCTGACTGGGGGGCCCGGTAACGACATCCTCAACGGCGGTACCGGCAACGACATTCTGTTCGGTAATATCGGCAGGGACCGTATGACCGGCGGCAGCGGCTTTGACGGCTTCCTGTTCGACTTCGAGACCGTGTTCGACGGCGACACGACCGACAGCAAGGTGTCGGACCCGGATCGCATCGTGGACTACGACACCGCTTTCGACTGGATCGAGATGACGACCGCCGGCGCGGCGACGAATTATATCGAGACCACCCTCGGCTACAATGCGGGCTACCTCGCAGCGAAGAGCTGGGCGGAAACCTGGATGCCCAGCGGGCCCGGCTTTACGTTCGGCTTTGCCACCGACGGCGTCAACGGCTACCTGTTCGGCGACCTCAACGTCGACGGCCATGTCGAGACCGGGATCGTGCTGGAGGGTCTCACCAGCACATCCGACTTCCATTATTGGGACATCGGCTTGAAAACGTAACGGAGCCTGCGGAAAGGCGCGCGATCTAAGCATCTGGCCTTCCTTTGCATCCCGTGCAACAGCCTGATTGGATTTTGCAACGACGACCCTAGTGTGGCGGTTCAGAAGTCCGCATCATTCTTGCGGCGAGTCCGAAATGCGGACTTCTGAACCAAAGCCACACTAGATCAATAAGTTGCTAGTGTCCGTCGATTCCGAAGTTCGCAAACGAGGATGCCGAACAATGATGCGAACTTCGGAAACGGGACACTAGCCGTTTGTTGACGGCCGCAGCACACTTGTGTGCAGCGCTTGCAAGCCCTGCCTGCCCTTGCGCAGCGGTCGAAGTTTGACCAAGGTCCCTCGGCCGATCGGTTAGAGGATCGTTGCGGATGAGAAAAATCTTCATCATTGGCATTGGCGCCGGCAATCCCGACTACGTCACCGTGCAGGCGATCAATGCGCTCAACGAAGTCGACGTGTTCTTCGTGATGGACAAGGGGCGCGAGAAGGAGGACCTCCTTCGCCTGCGCAAGGACATCTGCGAACGCCACGTCAAGAACAAGTCGTACCGGACGGTCGAGGCCCGCGATCCCGAGCGCGACCGGACCTCCCCGTCATACGAGGCGGCGGTGAAGGCCTGGCACGGGGAGAGAGCCGCCGTATACGAGCGATTGATCCGCGACGAGCTCGGCGGCGACGAATGCGGCGCCTTCCTCGTCTGGGGTGACCCCTCGCTCTACGACAGCACCCTGCGGATCATCGATCAGGTCCTCGCCCGAGGGGCCGTCGCGTTCGAGTATGAAGTGATCCCCGGCATCAGCAGCGTGCAGGCGTTGGCCGCGAGACACCGGATCACGCTGAACAGGATCGGAAAGTCGGTCCATGTCACCACCGGACGCAAGCTCTCCGAGGGTCTGCCCGACGGCATCGACGATGTCGTCGTGATGCTCGATGGGGACTGCGCGTTCAGGAACGTCCGCGATCCCGGGATCGACATCTACTGGGGCGCCTATGTCGGCACCGACGACGAGCTCCTCGT
>DATBFF010000121.1:0-3709 GCA_036558625.1 Mycobacterium sp.
TCCCGGGCCGCCTCGATGACCTCGAGATGTTGGGCCAGCGACAGAAACCTCAATGTGATCGGACGTCCGGATTGGCTGTAGCCCAACACATCTCCCTCGCGACGCTCTTTGAGATCGAGATCGGCGAGCCGGAAGCCATCCAAGGTGGATGCTACCGCCGTGAGTCGCGCACCAGCATTGGAGCCCTCGGGCAGTTTCGTCGCGAGCAGACAGAGGCTGGGGTGGCTGCCGCGTCCTATCCGGCCACGCAGCTGATGCAACTGGCTGATACCGAAGCGGTCGGCGTCCATCACCAGCATCACGGTCGCGTTGGGAACGTCGACGCCGACCTCAATCACCGTCGTACACACCAAGATGTCAACCTGACCGTCGCGGAATCCGGCCATCACCGCGTCCTTTTCGTCGGCAGACAACCGCCCGTGCATGAGGCCCACACGGACGCCGGCAAGCACGCCAGAGCGCAGCCGCTCGTACAGCTCGAGAACCGTGGTGGGGGGCGGCCCGCCTGCGTTGGTACCCAGGTTGTCGCTTTCGTCGATGCGCGAAGCCACCACGTAGGCCTGACGTCCGGCGCCGACCTCTTCGATGATCCGCTGCCACGCTCGGTCCAGCCATTTCGGCTTGTCCTTGGTGAAGATCGCGTTGGTCGTGATCGGTTGGCGGCCGCGCGGCAGCTCACGAAGCGTCGAAGTCTCCAGATCACCGTAGTAGGTGAGTGCGATCGTGCGCGGAATCGGCGTCGCGGTCATCACCAGAAGATGTGGCGTTAGGCCCTCGGGAGCTTTGGCGCGCAACCGATCTCGCTGCTCAACCCCGAACCTGTGTTGTTCGTCGACGACGACCATCCCGAGCTTCTTGAACTCTACCGCGTCCTGAAGCAGAGCGTGGGTTCCGATGACGATGCCGGCCCGGCCCGAGGCCACATCTTCGCGCACCTGACGCTTCTGCTGTGCTGACATCGATCCGGTCATCAGCGCGACCGCCGTCGCATCGTCGGTGCCGCCGAGCTGGCCGGCCATCGCGAGCGGGCCGAGGATCTCGCGGATGGACCTGGCATGTTGGGCGGCAAGCACTTCCGTCGGCGCCATCAGCGCGCACTGGTAGCCCGCATCGACCATCTGCAGCATCGCCAGCACCGACACGATCGTCTTGCCGGAGCCGACCTCGCCCTGCAGCATCCGGTTCATCGGCCGGCTGTTGGCGAGTTCCGTTGACAGCACGCCTAATACGTCGCGCTGCCCAGCGGTCAGCTCGAAGGGCAACGCACTCAGCAGCGCCGCGGCCAGCCCGTCGTCCCGCCAGGATACCGACGGGCCGGAATCGCTCAACTCGCTGTATCGCCGTGCCACCAGCGCCCATTGCAGACCGATCGCTTCGTCGTATGTCAGGCGCTCGGCGGCCCGGTCGCGCTCCTTCGCATTCGAGGCCAGATGAATTGCGCGCAGCGCCTCGTCCTCGGAGAGCAACTCACGTTGCCGCACAAGGGATTGCGGTAAAGGATCCGGGACCGGATCGAGGACGGCGAGCACTTGGCGCACGCAGGCGTAGATATCCCAGCTCTGCATTTTGGCGGCGGCCGGATAGATCGGGAAGAAGTCTCGCTCGAACGCCGCGAGCAGTTCGTCTTCGCCGCTCGCACCTGATGTCTCCGCGATGGCCTTGAGAGACTTTGTTCCCGCCAGCTTTCCCGTGGGTGACGCCAAGATCAGAAACGCGGGGTGGCTCAACGACATTCCGCGTTTGAATTCGATCTCGCCGGACAGCATGATGCGGGCGCCTTGCTCTAGTGACTTCTGCAGGAAGTTGGCGTTGAAGAAGGTGGCGGTCACCTTCGGCCGGTGATGGCCCAGCGTCAGCGTCAGGTATATCGGGTTGGGCTGCTTGGTGCCGGGCCGCGGTCGCATCTTGCCGACCTTGACGTGGGTGATCTCGTCGACGAACGTCACATGTTCACCCTCTTCGAACTCGCGGTCCTCCCCGCGCACCGTCATGCCCTCGCTGTACTTGCGTGGATAGTGGCGCACCAGATCATTGACAGTGCGAAAGCCGAGGTGCTCATCGAGTTTTCGCGCGGTCTTGGCACCGAGGAGGTAGTCGAGCCGGTCGTCGAGCGTGGCCACGACTATTCGACCCCGATCAGCAGCGCGTCACCGCGGTGGCCGGTCTGATACGTCACCAACTCGAGGCCAGGGTGATACCGGTGGACGTGCGACTCGAGCTCGGTGCGCACCGAGTCGCCGACGCCCGCGCCGACCAGAACCGTCACCATTTCGCCGCCGACCGTCAGCAGCAGATCCAGTAGCCCGCACGCCGTCGTCGCGAGTTCGGGGTGTACCACCAGCACCTCGTCGCCTGCGATTCCCAGGCCGTCGCCTGGTTCGCACGGGCCCGCCCACGTCAGCGCTTGCTCGGTGGCCAGGCGCACCGACCCGTGACGGGTGGCGCCCGCGGCCCGCGCCATCGAGTAGCCGTCGTCGACGGCGGCCCGGCCCGGCTCGTGCACGGCGAGCGCCGCCAGGCCCTGCACCATCGATCCGGTGGGTACCGGCACCACGTCGAGTCCCCATCCGGTGGCCGCAGTGCACCCCGCCACCAGTTCCTCGACGGCGACAAAGCCATTGGGGAGCACTACGATCTGGCCGGCACCGGTGGCAACGACAGCTTGCGACAAGTCCTTGGCCGTGACAGGGAGGTCTGCGCCGCACCGCAGAACGTGCGCGCCCTCGGCGGCGAACAGCTGCTCGGCTCCGTCGCCGTCCACGACAGCGAGCACCGCCCTGCGCCGCGTCCACCGCCCCGGCGCCGCGCCGCCACGCAACGTCGAAATCTGGATGTTGCTCGGTGTGCCGACGGCGAGCGCGGCCTCGACGGCGGCACCCGCGTCGTCGGCGTGGACATGCACCGAGTAGCGGTCGGCGCCGTCGCCGGCGATCGCCACCGAATCGCCGAGCTCTTCCAGCCGGTCGCGCAGCTCGTCCAGGCGCACCGCGGCTCCGCTGATCTGATACATGACCTCGTAGTGCGGCGGGCGCTGGTCGGCGGGCGCCTTCTCGGTGTGGTCGACCACGGATGGGGACGCGACGTACTCGCTGCGCACCGGGGTGTGGCCGGTGAGCGTCGCGGCCAGCGCGTCGAGCAGCACCAACAGCCCGCGCCCGCCGGCGTCCACCACACCGGCCTCGGCGAGCACGCCGAGCTGCTCTGGGGTCTTCTCCAGCGCCACGACGGCCGCATCCGCCGCCGCCAGCACGGTGCCGGACAGCTCGTCGCCGTCGGCGGCGCAATGCTTGGCGGTTGCCGCGGCGGCGTGCAGCACCGAGACGATGGTGCCCGGGACTTCTTCTCCCATGGAGCCGACCACCAGCGCAACCCCTTCGTACAGCGCCGCCGCGAAAAGCGCTGCATCGACGTCGGAGCACGCGGCTGACGCAGTCACGTCGGCCAGCCCGCGCAGAATCTGCGACAGGATCACGCCGGAATTGCCTCGCGCGCCATACACCGCGCCGCCGGCCAGCGCGGCCGCTACCTCCCAGGCGTCGCCGGACGGGCCGCGACGCTCAGCTTCGGCCAGCGCGGCGCGCATGGTGAACAGCATGTTGGTGCCCGTGTCGGCGTCGGCGACGGGGAACACGTTCAACCGATTGATCTCGTCGGTGTGCGTGATCAGGTCACCGACCGAGGTGTGGGCCCATTGACGCAGGCCAGCTGC
>DATBFF010000122.1:0-8074 GCA_036558625.1 Mycobacterium sp.
AGCAGTCGGTCGGCCGTACCGACCTGCCCGGGGGCAGCGGACGTGATCTGCTGGGCTCGATCGTGACAAAACTATTGGCGCTCGACGACGACACCGTCGTACTACCGGGACACGGCGAATCCAGCACCATCGGCGCCGAACGCCGCGACAATCCCTTCCTGCAAGGCCTGAGCCCGTGAGCGAGTTCCAAGCCCCCAAGGGCGTGCCCGACTACCTACCGCCCGAGTCGACCGAATTCGTGGCGGTTCGCGATGGGCTTCTCGCTGCGGCGCGGTTGGCCGGCTACGGCGACATCGAGCTGCCCATCTTCGAAGACACCACGCTGTTCGCCCGCGGGGTCGGCGAGTCGACGGACGTCGTCTCGAAGGAGATGTACACGTTCACCGATCGCGGGGACCGCTCGGTGACACTGCGCCCCGAGGGCACCGCGGGCGTGATCCGGGCGGTGATTCAGCACGGACTCGATCGGGGCCCGCTTCCGATCAAGTTGTGCTACGCGGGGCCGTTTTTCCGATACGAGCGCCCGCAGGCCGGACGATACCGACAGCTGCAGCAGGTGGGCATCGAGGCAATCGGCGTCGACGACCCCGCGCTGGACGCCGAAGTGATCGCGATCGCCGACGCGGGCTTCCGCGCGCTCGGCCTCGACGACTTCCGGCTGGAGATCACGTCGCTGGGCGACGACACCTGCCGCCCGCAATACCGCGAGCTGCTGCAAGACTTCCTGCGCACCCTCGACCTCGACGCGGACACGCGGCGCCGTGCAGAGATCAACCCGCTGCGGATACTCGACGACAAACGTGAGCAGGTCCGCGTGCAGCTCGCCGACGCACCCGTGATGCTCGACCACCTTTCGGAAGACGCCAAGCGTCATTTCGACGCTGTGTTGGCGCATCTGGACCGGGTCGGTGTGCCGTACGCGATCAATCCGCGGCTGGTGCGTGGGCTGGACTACTACACGAAGACCACGTTCGAGTTCGTGCACGACGGGCTCGGTGCGCAATCCGGGGTCGGGGGTGGTGGCCGATACGACGGGCTGATGCGACAGCTCGGCGGAAAAGACTTGTCCGGCATAGGTTTTGGGCTGGGTGTCGACCGGACGATGCTGGCGTTGCGTGCCGAGGGCAAGACTGCGGGCGACGTGTCGCGTGTCGACGTGTTCTGCATCCCCGTCGGCGACGACGCCAAGCTCGAGATCGCCGCGACCGCCGCGGCATTACGCGCGGCGGGTGTGCGCGTCGACATCTCATACGGCGACCGAGGACTCAAGGGCGCGTTGCGTGCGGCCGACCGCTCCGGTGCGTCGATCGCACTCATCAAAGACGACGACCCGGAATTCAAAGTGAAGAACCTGTCGACGGGGGAGCAGGCCCCGGTGGCCGCCGGATCGATTCTTCCCGAGGTGCTTTCGCGACTCGGCCGGTAACCTGCAAGGCATGACCGTCATGAGACGAGTGGGGGGAGCCGCGTTGGCGGCCGTGGTGATGGTGGCTGCCGTCCCTGCGGTGGCGACCGCAGATCCGGGCGCACACAAGGTCACCTACACGGTTACCACCGGCCAAGAAGCCAGCATCAACCTCAACTACTTGTCAGCTGACCCGCCCAGCAAGTCCGCGCTCGACGCGAATCCGGACGCCTATCTGCACCGGGACCAAGTCACCGTCGCGCCGGGCGCGCCATGGGTGTTCGAGACGACGCTGACGGACACCAGCTGGGCCTATGTGATGGCCGGCGGCGCCGCGCGCTACAACGGGGCACCGAATCCGCACTGCGAGATCGCGGTCGACGGACAGGTGGCCACGCAAGGTGACGGTGAAACGGGCGCACGCTGCGCGCTGAAGCCCTGGTAGCCGCGCACCACTCGTTTGCGCGACCTCGCACTATTCGTTTGCGCGACCGTGCGTGTCTGCCGGCGACACGCCGACGAAAAGCCGGATTTTGTGCACGCTCGTCGCGCACGACGGTGCGCTTTGGGTCACCCCGCGAATACGTACACCCACGCTTGTCCGCCGGAGCGCAGCGGCAGCAGTACGCGGGCGTAGTCGTCGACCTCGTACTCGTCGGCCGCGGCGAGTTCGTCGTCGCTGATCTCGAAAACGCGCCCGCCGACGTGAGCGCCCGGCCGGTCTGTGGGCTTGAGGATCGGGTGACGGTCGCTGCCACTGGTCGCAATTACGTGCGGGTCGGTGATCGTCACGTAGTGCAGCTCGTATCCGACGATGGCGTCGTCGCGGCCCTCGAGTTCGCGGCCGAAGGTCGTCAGCTGCACCTCGCGCTGTCGCAATGTGCCGTATGAGAACAGCAGTTCGGTCACGCCGAGAGTCAATCAGCCGCACGCTCGTCGCCGCGCGAGCGTGCACGTTGTCCGCTCGGCCCCCGGCGTGTCGCCGACAGACACGCACGGTCGCGGAGGGGCGGCTTGACATTGAATCGAACTGGCGTTCGAATGGATGTCATGCGCTGGGACGGCCAGAGCGTGAGGGTCGACGACGGCGCGCTGCCTGGGTTGCAGCGCCTCGGCTTGGTCCGCAGCGTGCGCACACCGCAGTTCGACGGGATCACGTTCCACGAGGTGCTGTGCAAGTCGGCCATCAACAAGATCCCGGCCAGTTCGATGCTGCCGTTCAAGTACACGATCAATGGCTACCGCGGGTGCTCTCACGCATGCCGGTACTGCTTCGCCCGGCCCACCCACGAATACCTCGACTTTGATCCCGGGAGGCAGTTCGACACCGAGATCGTCGTCAAGACCAACATTGCCGAGGTGCTGCGCCGAGAACTTCGCCGGCCGTCGTGGCGTTGCGAGACCATTGCCCTCGGTACGAACACCGACCCATACCAGCGGGCGGAGGGCCGCTATACGCTGATGCCGGGAATCATTGGTGCACTGGCTGATTCGGGTACTCCGCTTTCGATCCTGACAAAAGGCACCTTGCTGCGACGAGACCTTCCGCAGTTGGCGGCCGCCGCCGACCGGGTGCCAGTCAGCCTGGCGATCTCGCTGGCAGTCGGCGACCCGGAGCTCCACCGCGACGTCGAGCCGGGCACACCCTCGCCGCAAGCCAGGCTGGCCTTGATCACTGCGATTCGCGAAGCCGGCTTCGACTGTCATGTGATGGTCGCGCCGGTGATCCCGTATCTCACCGACGCCGTTGAGCAGCTTGACAACCTGCTGGAGCAGATCGGCGAAGCCGGTGCGACATCCGTCACTGTGTTCGGGCTGCACCTTCGGGGGTCGACGCGCGGGTGGTTCATGGCGTGGTTGGGACGGTCGCATCCGGAGCTGGTCTGCAGGTACCGCGAACTGTACCGTCGGGGCGCCTACCTTCCCGCCGACTACCGCGAGATGCTGCACCGCCGAGCCGCCCCGCTGATCAAGAAGCACGGATTATCCGGTGACAAAAGAGAATTCACCGCACCGGCAGCGGCCACAGCGATCCCCGCAGCCGTGCAGCCGACGCTCTTCTGAGGCCCAGATCGACGTTCTGGCGCCGACTTCTCGAACTTTGTCGGCCAAATGTCGGTTTCGGCGAGACGCAGCGATGCTCAGGACGCGGAGCCAACCGCTTTCTCGATGAACTCCGCTAGCAGCCGGCTGACCATTGTCTCGATCGTCGACTCGATCGCGGATGCCAGTGTGGCAGCCACGGACGCCACGGCCTGGGTGCGAAAACGCACGAGCATCGTGATCAACTCCGCTATCTCGGCATCCTTCGGCAATGCCTCGCCGGGTTTGATCAGCTGGCCCACATGCTCTGCGCCCGCTCGCACCAGGATCGCGCTGATCTCGTCGACGAGCGGCACGATCTGTTCGTGCAGGTCGATCAGCTTGTCGAGTTCGATGCCGTAGCTGCGGATTTCGAGGAACGCGTCGATCAGCTTGGGGCGGATGACGGTCGCGTTGTCGCCGTCGATTTTCAGAAGGTGAAGTCCCACAAGGCGATTCAACGCAACGTCATCGTTGATCATACGCGCGACCTCGGTACGAGGACGCGTTTGCGGTTTCTGCGCCGACCATGTGCCCACAAGCGCGGTTTCCAGCCCGAGCACGTCGCCGAGGTCTTTGCCTTCCTCCCACGCGCTGAGCATCTCGTCGACGTGCGCCATCGTGTACCCGCGGTCGAGCATCGAGGTGATAAGCCTCAATCGAGTGAGGTGGGTGTCGTTGTACAGCGCGATGCGGCCAACCCGCAGCGGTGGCGGCAACAGCCCGCGGTCGCGGTACACGCGAATGTTGCGGGTGGTGGTGCCGGCGAGCCGCGCCAGATCGTCGATGCGGTATTCGCCGGATGTACTGGCGCCGTACGGTTCCTGCGTCGCGGCATCGAAGAGCTGTGCCACGGCGCTTTCGATGATGTCGCGCGACCGACGGACACGTCCCGGCGCGCGGCGCAGGTTGGCTAGCACCGCGGAGATGCCGCTGCCGGGCGGATGGTGCGTCGGGCGCTCCATCTCAGGCCAGCGACCGCGTGGTTGCGCCTACGGCGATTTTCGCGACGTGGTAATCGCGGCGTCGGAATTCGCGCATCTGCCGAAGATACTGCGTCGCAAAGCCCGGATACATCGCTGCGTTGAACCCGTCTTTGGTGAGGTACCAGCTGCTGCACCCCGATATCCAGGTAGTGGCCTTGAGCCTGCGCTGAATGTCGTCGTTGTACCGACGCTGGACGTCCGCCCGCACGTCGAGGTAGCGCACATCGCCGCCGAGGATTGTCGTGATGGCCGCGACCGCATAGCCGAGCTGGCCCTCCACATAGGCCAACAGCGAGTTGTGGCCCGGTCCGGAGTTGGGCCCGGTCATGAAGAACAGGTTTGGATAGCCATGTGCGCTGATGCTTTTGTATGCCTGGGCGCCGTCGACCCACTCGGCGGCCAGTGTCCGGCCGCCCAGTCCGGTGACCGGGAACGGCGGCCCGTGCAGCGGCACGTCGTAGCCGGTGGCGAACACGATGCAGTCAAGATGGTGTTCGACGCCGTCGCTGGTGCGCACGCCGACGGGGCTCAGGGTCGCGATCGGCCAGTCGATCAGCTTGCAGTTCTTGCGCTGCAACGCCGGATAGTACTCACTGGATATCAGCATCCGCTTGCACCCTGGTGTGAACCCGGGGGTGAGCTGGCGGCGCAGCCACGGGTCCTTGACCGCATACCGCAGATGCAGCCTTCCGAGCCGGGCCACCAGCGACGTCAGCGGCGAATTCCACACCAGCGCAAGAGCACTCGCCTCGTGTCCCCAGAACAGCGCTTCCCGGGCGAGCTGTTGAGCGGCGGGCACCTTCTCGAACAACGACTGCACGGCCGGTGGCGTCGGCGGGTTCAAACGCGGCAGCACCCAGCCCGGCGTGCGCTGGAAGACCTTGACGAACTCGGCCTGCTTCACCAGCTTTGGCACGATCTGAATCGCGCTCGCACCGGTGCCGATCACACCGACGCGCTTGCCGCTGAGATCGTAATCGTGGTCCCACCGAGAGCTGAGGATCTTGGAACCCCGGTAGCTGTCGATGCCGCGGATCTCGGGAAGGCTGGAGTTGGTCAGCGGCCCGGAAGCCAGCACGACAGTTCGGGCACGAAAACGCCGGCGCTGCTTGGTGGTTGCCGTCCAGACGCCGATAGCCTCGTCGAACGACAAGCCGGTGACCTCCATGCCGAACCTGATCTTGCGACGCAGATCGAACGCAGTGGCAATCTCCTCGATGTGTGCGCAGATCTCGGCGCCCGACGGATATGCCCTGGACCACTTCGGGTTCTTGGCGAACGAGAACGAGTACAGCAGCGACGGGATGTCGCAGGTGATGCCGGGATAGGTGTTGTCGCGCCATGTTCCTCCGACGCGATCGGCGCGCTCGACAATGACGACGTCGTCGACCCCGGCCTCGGCCAACTTGATGGCCGCGCCAAGGCCCGTGAAACCGGCGCCGACAATCAGGGTCGAATGGATATGGCTGGGCACGTCAATCTCCCTAAGCGGCGGGCTCGTGCGTGAGCTCTTTGAACCAGCTGGGGATTGGCCGCAGCAGGGCACGCGGGTAGCGGTCAGATAGCCACACCATCGAGTTGGCCAGCAGGTGGTAGGGGTGGTCGGGGTTGGTGACCACCCCGGCGTGACGTTTGAGGATCTGGTATGTCGGTACCCGCCAGGTGGATTCGCCGCGATCACCGAGTTGTCTGAACCGCTTGACCGCGTGGTACAGGCGCTGTGGCTCCATGCCCATTCCGATGATCTCGTTGCGGATCCGGTTGATCAGCGGAAGGCCGACGAGCGCGCCGACGATTAGCCCCGGGGTTGCAACGTTGCCTACGAACTCGATCGCCAGCCGACGGGCCCTGGCGTGCCCGATCATGTCGAGAACCTCGAAATCGACGACGAGATGCCGCGATTCGTCGTTGTTGACCTTCTCGAACACCTGGTGGCACACCGGATCGTGAACCTCCTCGAGCAAGAACTTCAGCAGGGCGCCGTCGAGCGCGACCTCGAGCATCGGGATCACGGTGCCCAGCAGTGACAGCGGCATGCCGTCGGAGTAGCGGTCCAACCATTCGATCGCCAGCCGGATGTTGATGTTGGGCTCGGGGATTTCGCCGTCTTCGAGCATGCCCCACCGCTTCATCAGCGCCAGTTCGGCGTTGGCGTGCCGCTGCTCTTCGGCGTGGAAGTAGCGGTAGATCTCCGCGATCGTCGGCGTCGGTGCTTTCTTGGCCAGCGCGGAAAACCCACGCGCGCCGATGTTCTCGATCCAGCACAGGTCGGCCATGAAGGCCTTCAGCTTCGGACGCTGCGTGTCGGTGATCATCTCGGCTCCCGGCGCGGTCCAGTCGATGTCGGCCAGTGCCCATTGCCGGTCTTTGATCTTCTCGAGCATCGCATCCATGTCGATGGCCATCGTGATCTCCTACGACGTAGTTGCCCGCACCGAGGTCCCGGCTCGGGCGACGAGGCCGACGGCGCGGGTGTACGCCGACGGGGCGAATCGCTTTACCCCCCATCCGATGCGGGCGTCGAACTGCGGCATGCAATACAGCCCGCCCCGGTCGTGGGTGTTCAGGCACGTCCGCGCGACACGCTGCGCGGAGAGCCCGGTCCAGCGCATCAACGTGTTTGCCACGTCGCTCGATCGTGCTGTGATGCGCCCGGATTCGACGATGTTGGTCTTGACAAACGTCGGGCACAGCACGGTGACGTTCACGCCGGTGCCGCTGAGTTCGGCGGCCAGTGTCTCGGAGAGTGAGAGCACACCAGCCTTGCTCACGTTGTAGGCCGCCATGTTCGGTGCCGCGCCGAACGCAGCCGCCGACGCGACGTTGACGATTCCGCCGTAGCCTGCGCCCCGCAGGATCGGGGCGAACACATGACAGCCGTGGATCGGGCCCCACAGATTGATGCCCAGCACCCACGACCAGTCCTCGATCGACAAGTCGCCGACGGCGCTGCCGCCTGCGCCCACGCCGGCGTTGTTGACGACGAGCGTCGGTGCAGCAGCGAACCACTCCCTGGCGTCGGTGGCGAGTCGCGAAACGTCGTCGACGCGCGAGACATCGCAGCGCATAGCGATCGCGGAGCCGCCGTGGTCGGCGATGGTCTCGGCGGTGCGCGCAGCGGCCACCTCGTCGATGTCGCTGCACACCACCCGACCGCCCCGCCGAGCCAATTCGACGGCGAACGCAGCACCGATGCCGCTACCGGCACCGGTGACGACGGCGAGCGCATTGCGGCTGCGCTTAGGCGATGTTCCGAACATCGGTATTCGCCCTGGCTACCTCGTCGTAGGCCATGAATAGATGCAACAGCTAATGTCGCCATTTGTCAATGGCACTATCGCTCGCAGGTCCCGGGACGGCAGCGCAGGTTGGCGAGCGGGGCTTTAGCCCAAGTCGGTCGCGTTGTAGGTGTCGCACTTGGTGCGGTCGCCGGTTTGGTAACCAACGGTGAACCAGTGCTGCCGCTGCGCCGACGTGCCGTGCGTGAACGAGTAGGGATCAACCCGTCCGGTCATCCGCTTCTGGATCCAGTCGTCGCCCACCGCCTGCGTCGCCGACATGACGTCCTGAATGTCCTTGTCGGTCAACGGATCCAGGTAGG
>DATBFF010000123.1:0-6019 GCA_036558625.1 Mycobacterium sp.
CCAGAGCACCGACCTCGGCGGCACCACCCACTCCTACGACCTGAAGCTGTCCACCACCAATGGCGGCGGCAGCGAACGCACCAGCGGCGGCAGCATGAAGAACAGCGGCGAAATCACCGCCGGGGTCAACGTCAAGTTCGACGTCGGTGTCGCCAAGGTGAAGAACGAGGAAGACGTGTCCGTCGGCGTCGACGACCAGAGCACCTGGGCCACCACCGACACCGCCGAGAACTCCACCACGACGTCGAGCAGCTTCGGCCTCGAGGTGCCGCAGATTGACCCGGCGCAGGGCTACCAGATCGGCACCGCGTACTACAAGGACACCAGCGGCGCCGACCGAGTGTCCCAGGGCGTCGACCTGACCGCCAGTGCGCAGGGCAAGGCGTGGTGGCTGGCCAACTACGGTCAGCACCCGGACCTCGCGCTCAACCTGCCCGACGCGATCGTGTCGGTCAAGAACGACCTCGGCAGCTACGACGAACCGAAATGGTCGGCCACACCGACCCGGCAGCTGATCCGCGGCTTCACCGCCATCCAACCGACCAACGCCAGCACCCCGCAAACCTCCGACGCCCCCTACACCAGCAACCCCAACGCCGGAGCAGATGTGCGCTTCCAGGTCCAGGTGCACAACTACAGCCTGAAGCCGGCGGGCTCCGCACCCGTGGACTTCTACGCCGTCCCAGTCGACAGCGACGCCCTGTACGTCACCGGTAAGCCGCGCCTCATCGGCTCCACCAAGACCCCCGAGCTCGGCCCGCAAGGCCTCGCCACGATCACCTCACCATCGTGGACAGCGGTCGGCCCCGACAACGCCTCCGACGGGCGGCAGAACTGGCGCATCTTTGTCGTCCTCGACCCCGACAACAGCCTCGGCGAGATCCACCCCTGGAAAGGCCAAGCCGCCTGCCCCGAGGAGTCGATCGACCAAGTTGGCGGTGCCGACGGCCCGCTCATCGACCCGATGACCGATGAAGAAGAAACCCTGGCCTGCGGCCAGAACAATCAGGGCTTCGGGCAGATCACCGTCATGTCCGACGCCCAGCCCACCACCCGCGGCACCGCCGCCGCGGTGACCAACGCATCCCTAGCCAGCACCACACCTACGGTGTCGCTGGCCGGCAGCGGACTGGTCACCGGTCGCGGAGTCGAAGCAGTCCACGGAACACCCACGGTCACCGTCGGGCAGACCGTCCAAGCCCTCGTCCGGGCCGACGCCACCTCGAACTCGTCAACCATCTCGCACGTGCTCGTCTTTGACGGACCACAAACCGAGGGCAACCTCGTCGCCGACGCCACGCTCGACGGCGCCGACACCACCAACGGTGGATCCGCCTACTTCACCTGGGTACCGCACACCGCGGGCATCCACGTGCTGCACGAGCTACTCCTGCACGCCGACGGGACCAGCACCCAACAAACCCTCACCCTGCGCGTCCTCGCGCACGGCCCCGCCACCCGAATCGCCGTCACCCCGGCACACACCCAGACCCACCCGGGACGCGGCATCACCTACACCGCGACCGGCTACGATCAATACAACAACCGCATCGGCAACCTCACCAAAGCCAGCACCTTCATCATCGCCGGCGGCCGCTGCGTGCACGCCACCTGCTCAGCCGTCACCCTCGGCGACCACACCATCACCGCACGCGACGGCACACTCCACGCCACCGCCGCACTGCACGTCAGCGCCGCCGCGACACGTGTCACAACAACACACCGGTCAGCGCTTGACGACCCCGCGAGCACCACACAGCACAACCCCCCCGACACCGGCACCGACCCTGCCGCCGCGGCAGGCGTCACAGGAACGCACCGGCCTGCGATCGACAAAGCAGCAAGCATCACCCGGCGCAAGCCCACCAGCACCGCCGCCGCCGCAGACATCACGGAAACGCACCGGCCTGCGGCCGACGAGGCAGCAAGCGCCGCCCGGCACAACCCCGTCGGCACCGGCACCGGCATCGCACTCCTGATCGCAGCCGCCGCGATCCTTCTCGCCGCAGGACTCTTACTCAGCGTCGCCAGCCACCGCCGACGCAACACCCAGAACAGGACGGGATAGACGCATCCACAGCGTTCGCCGGAACAACGCCGACACCCCCTTCGGATCATGAGTCCGGTCCCAAAGCTATGTGTCACGCGCTTCACGCGAATCGACACCGCCGCATGGCCCCTCGATCCAGATTCCAGATGTCCCAGCCGTTGGCCTGAACGTGGATCGGATCTGGGCGTTGCGGTTCGTAGAGTGACCGGTCCCCGGCCCGAAGGCGGGGGCCGGTCACAGTGATTGGTAGCCACTGACCGGACGAGCAGTCCGCTGCGATTCGGCGAAACTCCTCGTCCCGGTGCCGCCCAGGCGCCACCGAGATGCGAACGGGGCCGAAGACTCCGAGCCGCCCGGCCACACGTACATCACGACTCTCGATGCAACGGCCGCGTCCGCGTTTGATCTCATAGTCGCCGTGCGCGAGAACGATTGATCAGCGCGAATGACGCGCCGAACCGCGAGCTCCTCGAACCACTCGATATCGACGGCTACGTGTGCGCTCTCCCAGTGGCGTGATCAAAGCGCGGCGAAGACGGAGATGCCGTAGCTGCCGTAGATGGCGTGGTTGCGTTACGCGTCGACGCGCAGCAGGTCGGCGTCGAGCTGCCCGCCGCGCACGATGATGGTGACCTCGTCGGTGAGGATGTCGCCAGCGCCTAGGTATCGCTGTTTCACGAGCAGCGATCCTGCCAGGCGCGGCCGACGGCTGGTCGGACGCGTTAGCCGTGGCGGCGTCCGGCCGGCGGTGTCGGACCGATCCGGCTCGGATCTCGGGGAGCATCACGCATGGCGGTCCTACATCGGCCTGCTAAACCATGTCGGGCGGAGATCAACCAGCACGATCCTGGCGCAACTGCGCGGCGGTAGGGACCGCCATGATGATCTTGGGCAGGCAACAGATTGGCAACACGGCAGCCACCACCACCCGTGTCCACCCAACGCAGCCAACGGATCGCACGCCCGCAATTTCGGCGTTCCAACGCTGACCGTCGTAGTCGTCACTGGCACAGATCGATCTCTCAAGGCGGTAGCGGCGGTTCGAATCCGCTCGGGGCTACCAACGCGTACTCGTGCTGACCAACCGGCGTTGACCGCTGGTTCGGCGTTACCGCGTTCACGGGCGGTAGCGGCCGACACGCGGGTCCGGGGTTCGCCTGCCCTTCGTGGCTTGTTGATCAACAATTTGGCAACAGCAACACCGCGAATGCGCACCGAATCCCGAGTGTTCAGCGCGGCCGGACGCAGCGTTGTGGGGGCGTCACTATGGTGCGAATTCTCTTAGCCTTCCGGGCTGCCGGGGTGGGGCGAGACGCGGTCAACCGCAGACCGATGCTTACGGCAGGCCCCCGCCTGTGGCCGTGCGGGGTTGTGCAGGGCGTGGGTGCACTGCGTTAACGCCGACCTCGGGGGGTCGACGCTCCACGATGGTCAACGTCTGTTCGAGAAGGCATCGAGCAGCGGCACGGCCGCCGATGGGGGCGGCGC
This sequence comes from Mycobacterium sp., assembly GCA_036558625.1. GTDB lineage: Bacteria > Actinomycetota > Actinomycetes > Mycobacteriales > Mycobacteriaceae > Mycobacterium. Next base: position 3,539 of record DATBFF010000123.1, read on the forward strand.
CGCGGCGGCCCACAAACCTGTCGTGCAGCTGGTTCGGCGCGTGGGCCAGCGGCTCGATGCGGCTTGCAACACACGACCGATCATCGGTCGGTCCTTTCAGCGCCCGCCGCATAACTTCCTGATCTGTTCGGCGCGCTAGGGGATCAGCTCAGATGTGTCGCCGCGCAATACGATGGTTCGTGATCACGTTCGCCGGGTCGTTTCATTCCGCTGGTCGCCACGGGGCGCCATGTTCGCGTCCAACGAAAAGGCGCGCAGGGCCGTGCGGCCCGGACGGCGCTAGCATGGATTTGCACCGCCCCATATGGCGAGATGCGTTGGCGACGACCGGCAATGTGTCGTTATGGACCCCGTACCGAGGACGGCCAGAGCGTTCGGCAGCGGTCCCGCGTTCGGTTGCGTCGGCGGCGATCTCGCGTGGTGCGGTACCGGCGGCTGCGAGCAGCTGCACCCGGGCTTTCCGGGCGGGCGGTCTCGTCCGTCGGAGGGATGTCTGCGGCATCCACGCCTTGGCCACCGTGGCCGGCGTTCGGAGGAGGAGTTTGTGGCTCGACCTGGTCGGCGTCAGAGGGGCGCTCGCCAAGCGACTTCGTGGCCCCAGCGACGCGCGCCGGTGCGCGAAGACGTGATCTCCGTGCTGGCCCGCGCCGTCCGTGCGGTGGAGGCAGCTGTCGAGCGAGGCCGCGTGACGCCGGCAGTGCGCACCAGGTTCCAGGTTGTCGCGCTGCTCGTGCGTGAGGAGCACGCCCGAGTTCGCGCGGACGAAACCAGCAGCCAGACCGGCCGGGATGCGCAGTTGAAGCGGCTGGACGGCATTGCGACGATCCTCGCGAGGACTGCGGTCCGCGATCCCAAGCTGCTCGCGCTTCTCGCCGAGGATGCCGTCGTCTCCGACGCGGTCAAGTCGCTCAAGCGGGACATGCTGAGGAGCGCCGGCATCGAACCGGCGCCCGAGGAAGTCGCCCCGGCCGAGTCCGCGGCCGGTTCCGCGAGCATCGAGCGTCGGGTCGTGCCGCAGTCGGTCGCCACGAGGCAGCTCGCCGCCCCGTTCCTCGCCCCCGACTTCTCGTCGGTCCGGCCGACGGTCCCGCCGCGCCGCCTCGCGGGCTGGGAGTTGCTCAACCCACTGTTCGGTTCGTTCGAACGGGCCGACAGCGGGGCTCCGGCGTGCATGGCGCTGCCGGCACCAACTCCTCGGCGCGTGCCGGGGGACCTGGAGCTGATGCCGCACCAGGCGCAACTCGTCGCCGCCGCTGCGGCCGGGCACCGTACCTTCCTGCTCGCCGACGAGCCGGGTCTGGGCAAGACGGCTCAGGCGCTGCTCGCCGCGGACGTGGCGAACGCCTACCCGCTGCTGGTGGTCGTCCCGAGCGTCGTAAAGATCAACTGGGCGCGCGAGGTCCACTTGTGGACGCCGCACCGCTCGAGCACCGTCGTCCACGGCAACGGCGACACGGTCGACGGCTACGCCGACATCGTCGTCGTCAACTACGACGTGCTTGACCGACACGTCGGTTGGTTCGGCGACTTCGGCTTCCGCGGCATGGTCATCGATGAGGCGCACTTCATCAAGAACAGGTCGTCGCAGCGCTCGCAGCACGTCCTGGAGCTGTCCGAGCGCATCCGGTCCCGCAGCGTGCGGCCCCTGTTGATGGCACTCACCGGTACCCCATTGATCAACGACATCGAGGACTTCCGCGCAATCTGGCAGTTCCTCGGCTGGATCGACGAGACCGAGCCGCGCGCCGAACTGCTCGACTCGCTCGAGAGAATCGGCCTGACCCCCGCCGACCCGGGGTTCCATGCCGCCGCGCGCCAGTGCGTGATCGACCTCGGCATCGTCCGGCGGCGCAAGATCGATGTGGCCGCCGACATTCCCGCCCGCCGCACCGCCGACCTGCCCGTCGAGTTGGACGACAAGGTTGGCCGTTCTATCCGCAAGGCCGAGCGCGACCTCGCTCGTCGGCTGGTGTCGCGCTACGAGGCTGCGCGGGCAAACCGTCGCGGCGGTCGTGTCGATGGCATCGACGACGATCTCGTGCGCAAGGTGGCCATGTGGGAGCAAAAGGATGCGAACACGACGAGCGGTGAGAACGTATTCAGCATGATGCGGCGCATCGGCCAGGCGAAGGCCGGCCTCGCCGCCGACTACGCGGCGCAGCTCGCACGCAGCGCGGGCAAGGTGGTGTTCTTCGCCAGGCACGTCGACGTCATGGACGCCGCCGAAGAGGTCTTCGCCACGCAGGGGATGCGCTTCTCATCGATCCGCGGCGGCCAGACGCCCAGAGTGCGGCAGAAGAACATCGATGCCTTCACCAACGATCCGGATGTCGTCATCGCCGTCTGCTCGCTTACTGCGGCCGGGGTAGGCCTCAATCTGCAGGTCGCCTCCAACATCGTGCTGGCCGAGCTGTCCTGGACCGACGCGGAACAGACGCAGGCCATCGACCGCAGCCACCGCATCGGACAGACCGAACCCGT
>DATBFF010000124.1:0-2949 GCA_036558625.1 Mycobacterium sp.
CGCTCCGTGGAGCAGATAGAAGACCGGGTACTTCTGCTGTCCGATCTCGTAGCCCGGCGGCGTATAAACGTGCATCCGTCGAAAGCGCCCGAGCGCGCTCGAGTAGTAGGTGACCGACGCCACGGCGCCGTGCGGAACTTCCTTCGTGTCGAAGTCGTCAGAGCCCGGCACGACCACCAGGCTCCACGTGTTGTTGTTCGACTCGCTCGTCGACGGATTGCGCGGATCGATGACGGAGACGCCGGCAATGTTGAAGTTGTACCGGTAGGCGCCCGCGTTCAGCGGACCGACCGTCACCGACCAGACGCCCTCGTCGCCCTTGACCATCGGCGTGCCGCGCTGGTTTCCCGGGATGTCCGTGCCGCGAAGCGAGACCTCCTGCGCCTGAAGTGCGAGCACACGAAAGGTCACGTGGCGATCGGCCTGCACTTCGGGCGAGATCACCATCGGTCCCTGTTGTCCGCCTCTGCCCTGCGGGGCCGCCGTCGGCGCCGGCGTCGGTGTCGCAGGTCTCTCCTGCGCCGCCCCACCGCCCATCGTCCAGGACGCCAGCAAGGCCAGCGTCGCGACGACACCTGTATTGATGATGCGAGGTTTCTTTCTCATGAGTGCGCTCCCTGTTCGACGCTGCCCCGTCGGATCAGAACGGCCGGGTATCGAGCCACCAATGGCGCGGATACGGTACCACAGCAGCTGACGCGTGATTCCCTGTTACGTCGGACTCTGGGCGCTGGTCTTGGCGATCGAGCGGTACGGTGGCGCCGCGATCGGGACAACCGGCCGGCGTTTCATGTAAGCTTCGGCACCGGGAGGGGTTGACCGATGCGCAGTCCGGGGAGATCCGCGTTCGTCGCGGCCGCCTTCTCAACCGTTGTCATGCTGGCGGTGTCGGTCGGGCGGGCCGAGTGGCAGCCGGCGGCTGCAACGACAAAACGGGACAGCCGCCTTTTGTCGTCAAAAAAGGGGGCTGTCCCCTTTTTCGCCGCGCCGGCGCGTCAGGTCATGGGGGCGGGTCCCGCCGATCGTCCCCCCGTCGACGCCGCCGCCGCCGACAAAGGCAAGGTCACGTGGACCGCGTCGTGCGCGAGCTGTCACGGAGCCGATGCGAGAGGCACCGAAAAGGGCAAGAACCTCATCCGATCGACGATGGTGCTCCATGATCGGAACGGGAGCGAGATTGGACCGTACCTGAAGAAGGGCCACCCCGCCGACGCCCCTGCCACCTCCACCAACCTGACCGACGCGCAAGTCAACGAGCTCGCGCAGTTCCTCAGGCAACGCGTGAACGATTCGTTCAGAGGCTCGCCGATCTTCGAGCCGCGCAACGTGCTCACCGGCGATCCGAAGGCGGGAGAGACGTACTTCAACGGCGGCGGCCGATGCGCCACGTGCCACTCGCCGACGGGCGATCTGGCCGGCATCGGCAAGAAGTACGAGCCGGTCGATCTGCAGCAGCGGATGGTCTTCCCGCGGGCGCCGCAGGGGCGCGGCGGCGCGATCCCGGCTCAAACGAAAGCCACCGCTACCGTGACCGTCACGCCGAAGTCGGGAACGGCGGTGACCGGCGTGCTCGTCGAGCTGAACGATTTCACCGTTACCCTGCGCGACACCTCGGGCGTGACCCGCACGTTCGAGCGGGGGCCGGACCTCACCGTGCAGAAGAACGACCCGCTGGCCGCGCATCGCGAAATGCTCGACACGTTGACCGACAAGAACATCCACGATCTCGTGGCGTACCTGGAGACACTGAAGTGAAACGGCTGCTAATCGTCTGTCTCGCCGCGCTTGGCGCGGTCGTGATCGGGCACGCGCAGACCCCGCTCGATCCGGCCAAGCTCCTCAACCCCGGCACCGATTCCTGGCCGTCCTACAACGGCGACTATTCCGGACGCCGCTTCAGCACGCTCAAACAGATCGACGACAAGAACGTGGGCTCGCTCAGCCTGGCGTGGGTCTACCGGGTGAACCTCCAATCCGGGCCCACGACAATCAAGGGAACGCCGATCATGATCGACGGCGTGATGTATCTCACCGTGCCGGATCACGTGTGGGCGATCGACGCGCGCACGGGCCGTCAGATCTGGCACCACGGATGGACGTCGAAGGGCGGCATTCATATCGGCAACCGTGGGGTCGCCGTGCTCGGCGACGCGCTGTTCTACGAAACGCCGGACTGCAACGTCGTGTCGCTGAACATCAAGGACGGCTCGGAACGCTGGCACAAGCAGATTTGCGATCTCGAGGCGTTCTACTACGGATCGGTGGCGCCGGTCGCGGTGAAGAACCACATCATCGCGGGCGTCAGCGGCGACGATCTCGACATTCCGGGCTACCTGCAGGCCCATGATCCGGTGACGGGCGAGATGCAGTGGCGATGGTTCGTGGTGCCGCAGAAGGAGGGGGATCCGGGGTCGGACACGTGGCCGAACGAGGAAGCCGGCAAACATGGCGGCGGCATGACGTGGCAGCCGGTCACCTACGATCCGGAGGTGAACCTGCTCTACGTCACCACCGGCAACCCGCAGCCGGTGATCGCCTTCAGGAACCGCGAGGGGGCCAACCTGTTCACCGCGTCGATCGTCGCGCTCAATCCGGACACGGGAAAAATGGCGTGGTACTTCCAGTCGTCCCCCAACGACACCCACGATTGGGACGCCACTCAGACGGCGGTGCTCATCGACGACGTGGTCGACGGCAAGCCGCGGAAGCTGCTGGCGCAGGCATCGCGGAACGGGAAGTTCTTCGTGCTCGATCGGACCAACGGCAAGGCCGTCGTGTCCGCCGACTACGCGAAAACCAACTGGTCGACGGGCTATGACGCGAAGGGCCAGCCGATTCCGAATCCCGACAAGAAGCCTCACGTCGACGGTGTGCTCGTCACGCCCGATCAGGGTGGGGCCACCAACTGGCCGCCGCCGAGCTTCAGCCCGGCCACCGGTCTCTTCTATG
>DATBFF010000125.1:0-6927 GCA_036558625.1 Mycobacterium sp.
GGTATCGCACGGCCGTGATGAGCCGGCTGCGATTATTCGGCATCGGAATCCCGGCGGTCATCGGCATCATCGCCGGCTTCATCGGGCAGAGCTACTGGACCCGTATCCAGTTGTTCCTGCACGGCGGCGATTTCGGTATCAAGGACCCCCAGTTCGGCAAGGATCTGGGCTTCTATGCGTTCGACCTGCCGTTCTACCGCCTGCTGGTCAGCTACCTTCTGTTCTCGGTATTCCTCGCGCTGCTGGCGAACCTGGTCAGCCACTACATCTTTGGCGGCATCCGGCTGTCGGGCCGCACCGGTGCGCTGAGCAGGTCGGCACGCGTCCAGCTGGTCACCCTCGTCGGAATCCTGGTACTGCTCAAGGCCGCTGCATATTGGCTTGACCGTTACGAGCTGCTCTCGCACACCCGCGGCGGCAAACCGTTCACCGGCGCCGGCTACACCGACATCAACGCCGTGCTGCCGGCGAAGATGATCCTGCTCGCAATCGCCGTGATCTGCGCCATCGCGGTGTTTTCGGCAATCATCTTGCGTGACTTGCGAATTCCCGCGATCGGGCTGGTGCTGCTGCTTCTGTCGTCGCTGGTGCTCGGAGCGGGCTGGCCGTTGATCGTCGAGCAGTTCAACGTCAAGCCGAATGCCGCGCAGAAGGAAAGCGATTACATCAGCCGCAGCATCAAAGCCACCCGGCAGGCTTATGGCCTGCAGACCAATACCGACGTGTTCTACCGCGACTACGGCGGCAACCCGGACATCACCGCGCAGCAGGTGGCGGCCGACCGCGCCACCACGTCGAACATCCGGGTGCTGGACCCGACAATCGTGAGCCCGGCCTTCACGCAGTTCCAGCAGGGTAAGAACTTCTTCTACTTTCCCGACCAGTTGTCGATCGACCGGTACGTGGGTCCCGACGGGCAGCTGCGCGACTACGTCGTGGCGGCGCGAGAGCTCAACCCGGACAAGCTGATCGACAACCAGCGTGACTGGATCAACCGGCACACCGTCTACACGCACGGCAACGGCTTCATCGCGTCGCCCGCCAACACGGTGCGCGGCGTCGCCAACGACCCGAACCAAAACGGCGGCTATCCGGAGTTTCTGGTCAACGTCGTCGGTGCGAACGGGACTGTGGAGTCTCAGGGGCCGGCACGGCTGGACCAACCGCGCATCTACTTCGGGCCCGTCATCGCCGGTGCCGACGCCGATTACGCGATCGTGGGCAAGAACGGTGCCGACCGCGAGTACGACTATGAGACCAACACCGAGACGATCAACTACACCTACGCCGGCAAGGGCGGGGTGCCGATCAGCAACTGGTTCGACCGAGCTGTTTTCGCGGCGAAGTTCGCCGAGCGAAACTTCCTGTTCTCCAGTGTGATCGGCGACGACAGCAAGATCTTGTTCAACCGTGACCCCGGCGAGCGGGTACAGGCAGTCGCGCCGTGGCTGACCACCGATACGTCGGTGTACCCCGCGATCGTCAACAAGCGGCTGGTGTGGATCGTCGACGGCTACACCACGCTGGACAACTACCCGTATTCGGAACTGACGACGTTGTCATCGGCGACGGCCGACTCCAACGAGGTCGCGGTGAACAGGCTCGCACCCGACAAGCAGGTGTCCTATATCCGCAACTCGGTGAAGGCAACCGTCGACGCCTACGACGGCAACGTGACGTTGTACGCCCAGGATCCCGATGATCCGGTGCTCAAGGCGTGGATGGCGGTGTTCCCGGGCACGGTGAAGCCCAAGAGCGACATCAGCCCGGATCTCGCCGCACATCTGCGCTACCCAGAAGATCTGTTCAAGGTGCAGCGGATGCTGTTGGGCAAGTACCACGTCAACGAGCCGGTGCCGTTTTTCAACGCGTCGGATTTCTGGGACGTGCCGCTGGACCCGAACCCGACGGCAAGCAGCTACCAGCCGCCGTACTACATCGTTGCGAAAGACCTTGCGGGTAACGGTAATTCGTCGGCGTTTCAGCTGACGAGCGCGATGAACCGGTTCAAGCGCGAGTTCCTGGCCGCCTACATCAGCGCCAGCTACGGACCGGACTTGAAGGGCAAGCTGACCGTGCTGACCATTCCGGGTCAGGTCAACGGTCCGAAGCTGGCCAACAACGCGATCACCACCGACACCGCGGTGTCGACGTATCTGGGCCAGATCGGCCGGGACAACCAGAACCGGATCCGGTTCGGCAACCTGCTGACGCTGCCTGTCGCACAAGGCGGATTGCTCTATGTCGAACCGGTGTACGCCTCGCCCGGGAGCAGCGACTCGGCGTCGTCGTACCCGCGGCTGATTCGCGTCGCAATGCTCTACAACGACAGGGTCGCGTTCGAGGCGACCGTGTCGGAGGCACTCGACAAGTTGTTCGGCCCCGGCGCCGGCTCGACTGCCACGGGGCCCGCGCCCGCCCCGGGAGGCGCACCGTCGGCCGCGCCACCGCCCGCGCCGCCACCGTCGGCACCTGCTCCTGACGGAAATGCTCCGCCGCCCGCCGCGGCGGCGGTGCCGGGTGGAACCATGCAGCTCACGGCGCCCAAGGCCGCCGCGTTGAAGGACGTTCAGGCGGCGATGGACGCCCTGCACAACGCCCAGCAAAGCGGCAACTTCACCGACCTCGGCAACGCGCTGCAGAAACTCGACGACGCCATCAACAAGTACAACAACACCAAGTAATTTCCGCGACCGTGCGTGTCTGCACCCCGACGCGCGGGGAAAGCGGCCGATTCTACGCACGCTCGCCTGCGGCGAGTATGCGATTCGGCCGCGATCGGCGGCACTCAGTTTGCCCGATTCCGGGTAATGCGCTGCTGCGTGCATTATTTTCTCCTGAAATGGTTAGCTAACATGGAGTCGCGACCAACGGGGGCCGGATGACGCTGCGCACGGGAAACCTGTCGCGGGACTTCGGGCTGCCCGGACGTGTCGGGTGGCTCGTCGCCAGCGGGTACGGCGCGGCGATGGCAGTGGTCGCGGCGTCCTCGTACTTCGGCTGGGAAGCGCAGTATCCGGCCCGCGCGATTGATGAAATCGTGCGGGTCCTGTGTCTGGTGTTCGTGGCGGGCTGCGCTGCGTGGGCCGCCCGCGGTGCGCGGGGAAGGGGCCGACAGGGCTGGACCGCGCTGGCGGTGGCTTCAGTGGCCTGGGCCGCCGCCGAGATTCTGTGGACCCTCGATGAAGTGCGACCGGGAGGTTCCCCGCTCGCCCATCCATCGGCCGCGGACGTCGTGCTGATCGTGTTCCCGATCGGTGCCTGCCTGGCGCTGGTGTGCTTGTCTGATCGCAGCCGCCACAGCCGCCGGCGACTGGTATTGGACGGCGTGATCGTGGCGACTTCTCTTTGTGCCTTGTCGTGGATTTTCTTGTTCGACGACCTCGCCCGCATCAGCGGCAGCACACGCAAGACGACGCTGGTTCAAGTCATAGCCGATGTCGTCCTGCTGACGACTGCAATCTTGGTGTGGTCGCGCGCACGCTCTGATAGCAGGCAAAGCCTGAATCTTGTTGTCGCCGGAATCATCTCGCTCGGTGTTTCGGACATGGCGATCGTCTACTTGACGAGAGCCGGTGGATACCACACCGGCGGTTTCGTCGACCTGGTTCGAGTGGCTGCCTTGGGGATGTTGGCTCTCGCCGCGTTGTCGAGTGTCAATGAGCCATCCCGGCGGCGGTCGCCGATCCAGATCGGATCTCGTGCGCGCATGTGGTTGCCGTACCTGCCTCTGTTGCTGGCCGGCGGCGTCGGATTGGCCTACGCGTTGCGCTACACGCAGCACGGGCCCCTGCTTGCCATGGTGGCAGTGATCGTTGCCGCGGTGCTTGCACGGCAGTTTGTCGTACTGCTCGAGAACCAAGGGCTGTTGGCTTCGGTCACCCGTGAGGCTTTCCACGACAACCTGACCGGGCTGGCCAATCGGGCCCTGTTTCTCGACCGAGTGGAGCGTGCTGTGGCAGCCCGACGCCGTGATGCAGCACCGCTCGCAGTGCTTTGCCTCGACCTCGACAATTTCAAGACGGTCAATGACGCGTTGGGGCATGCGGCGGGCGACGAGCTGTTGATCCGGGTGGCCGACCGCCTTCGCGGCTCTCTTCGTGAGGTCGATACCGTCGCACGCCTTGGCGGTGACGAATTCGCGGTGCTCATCGAGGCCGCGATCGAAGATTCATTGGCGACTGCGCATCGGGTGCTCGACGCGTTCGCCTCGACCATCGTGATCGAGGGCGTTCCGTTGACGGTGCGTCCGAGCATCGGACTGACGGTCGCCACCGGCTACGGCGACTGCGCAGTCGATGACCTCCTTCGAGACGCCGACCTGGCGATGTATGCGGCCAAGCGCGAAGGCGGTGGATGTGTCCGCAGCTTCATACCGGATCTGCCTTTTCCGTACGAGCTGCCGCAGCTCACCGACTCGGAAAGTCTGGCCGTTGAGTCGCCAGACACAGCGACGCCGGCCAGTGATCGGACATCTCCGGCACCCACTGCATTGCCGAACGATCACATCAGAGGGTGTTCTATCCATTTTCAGGGGCGGCCGACGTCTATCTGGATTGCGTTTGCGGTGTTGGCGATCGGCGTCGGCGTCTACGCCGTGTCAACGGTGATCCGCGAAAACGGTGGTCCCGCTGCGTTTTTCGCCGAAGCCTTATACCCGGTATTGAATGTGACAGCGGCTGGACTCGTCGCGTTGCGCGCGTATCGTCTCCCGGCCGAACGTTCAGCTTGGGTCCTCATCGCGGCCGGCATGGCAAGCTCAGCGATGGGCGACGTCATCTACGCGGCGTGGGTGCCGCAGGGGCAATCACCGTCAGCAGCGGATCCGGCATATCTCGCTTACTATCCGCTCGTCTTCGCTGGTTTGTTGCTGCTGATAAAGAGCTGTCTGCAGCGGGTACCGCTGTCGATCCGGCTGGATTCACTGGTGTGCGGTTTGACAGTGGCTGCGGTGGCGGTCGCACTGGCGCGAGGACCGATCGAAGCGGCTACTACTCGCGCGACTGCAACTGTACTGGTGGGTCTCGGCTATCCCTCCGGCGACCTGCTTCTCGTAGCCGTAGCCGCCGGTATAATCCCGATCCTTGGGTGGCGCAACGAATTTCGGTGGAGCCTTCTTGTCGTCGGATTCATTATTTCGGCCGCCGCCGATACGGTGTACCTCTTCGAAACCTCTGCAGGCGCGTATCGCGTGGGGACTTCACTTGATGCCTGCTGGCCAGTCGCTTCATTGATGATTGCGGTCGCCAGTTGGCTGCCGGCATCCCACGCGAATCTTCGGCCGAAGCCTGGAGTGAGTTCGTACGTCACACCGGTGATTTGCACCGCTGTCGCTCTCGGCGTCGCGATCGTGGCCAACGAGAGACGAATAGCGGTCACACTCGCCGCGCTCAGCCTGGTCGCGGTGGCGGCACGCTTCGCTGTGACGTTCCGAGACGTCAGTGCGCTGGCCGAAAGCCACAAGCAGGCAATGACCGACAGCTTGACGGGGCTGGGAAACCGCCGCGCACTTGCGACGGCCCTCACAGCGGCTTCAGACAATGAGGCGGCACAGGCCGCCGAATCACGATCAAGACGGGCTCTCTTGTTGGTGAATCTCGATGAGTTCCAGGAGATCAACGATTTCGCCGGGCGACACGTCGGTGACCAGCTGTTGTGCCGCATCGCCAGTCGTCTCTCGCAGTCGTTGCGTCCACGAGACCAACTCTTCCGCACTGGAAGTGACGAGTTTGCGGTGCTGCTTGCCGAGGGGGCAGACCTGGTTACTGCGCGGGCTCAGGCCGGAACACTGGTCGATGGGTTGCGCGCACCCTTCGCGCTGGATCAGATCACCGTTCAAGTCGACGCCAGCGTCGCCATCGCGCTGTATCCAGACCACTGCAGCCATCAGCTGGAGCTGTTGAATCGCGTCGAGAAGACGATGCCCTACGCAACGGCCGCTGCCACAAGGATCGCGGTATACGACTCCGCGAGCGAACTTGTCGAGCAGGACGACTTCGACCTCGTCGAGGATCTGCGAAATGCGCTGTCATCCGACGAATTAATGTGTTACTACCAGCCCAAGATCGCCGCAGACGACAGCATCCACAGTGTGGAGGCGCTGCTGCGCTGGCGCCATCCGAGACGCGGCTTGCTGCTGCCCGAGGTGTTCTTGCCTGCCGCCGAACGAGCCGGGCTGATGCGTCAAGTGGCGAACTGCGTTGTGAACCTCGCTCTCCGGCAAGCTCGCTCCTGGCACGATCATGGCATCAACCTGACCGTCGCGGTGAACTTGTCAACGACCAACCTTCTCGACCTCGGCGTCGTCGAAACCATCGAGCGTCTGCTTCGAACCTACGGTTTGCCGGCTTCGGCTCTCATTGTCGAAATCACCGAGAGCACCCTCGGCACCGACTCGCAGCGATCTCGCAAGACGGTCGCGGCGCTGCGGCGTCTCGGTGTGCGCATCTCACTCGACGACTACGGCACCGGCTGGTCATCGTTGGCGCGTCTGCAGGATCTGTCGGTCGACGAGCTGAAACTCGACAGAGTATTTGTAGCGCGGCTCGCGGAAGATCCCCGTTCGATCGCAATCGTGCGGTCCACTGTGGCGTTGGCGCAAAGCCTCGGAGCGGATCTCGTTGCAGAGGGAGTCGAAGATGTGGCCACTCTGCGGGCCTTGCGGCAGTACGGCTGCGACATCACCCAGGGCTACGTTCACAGCCCGCCTTTGCCGATGGATGCATTCGAGCGGTGGATGGCCGACTATCAATCACAATTCACGGCGGTTGTGCGTCAACCTGCGGCAATGACCGAGTGATTGGCGATTTGGCCGCGAGTCCACGCCTTCGGTAGGCTTGCCGGTACCGACGCGGGGTGGAGCAGCTCGGTAGCTCGCTGGGCTCATAACCCAGAGGTCGCAGGTTCAAATCCTGTCCCCGCTACCAC
>DATBFF010000126.1:0-3203 GCA_036558625.1 Mycobacterium sp.
CACCTCGGCCGCGAAGGAGGCCGGCAACATGGTCGACCTCGACTCCGACCCGACCAAGCTGATCGAGATCGTGGAGATCGGCAAGCAGTTGCTGATCACACGCGGCGCGCTGACCACGTTCTCCATCGCCAACGACATCGCGAAGTACTTCGCCATCATCCCGGCCATGTTCGCTGCGGTGTACCCGGGCCTGGACAAGCTCAACATCATGCGGCTTTCCTCGCCGCAGTCCGCCATCCTGTCAGCGGTGATCTTCAACGCGCTGATCATCGTCGCGTTGATCCCGCTCGCGCTGCGCGGCGTGCGTTACAGGCCCGCGAGCGCCAGCGCGATGTTGCGCCGCAACATCTACATCTACGGACTCGGCGGGATCATCCTGCCCTTCCTCGGTATCAAGGCGATCGATCTGATCATTCAGTTCATCACCGGAATTCGGTGAACCTCATGCGCGCTATCGCTACTTACCTGCGCACCGCCTCGGCAGCGTTGCGGGTCTTACTCGGCCTCACCGTCATTCTGGGCGTGATCTACCCGCTGGCCATCACCGCAGTGGCGCAGCTCCCCGGCCTGAACAGCCGCGCCGGCGGGTCGCTCATCAAGGACAACGGCAAGATCGTCGGTTCCGGTCTGATCGGCCAGTCGTTCACCGATGCGAAGGGCAATCCTTTGGTGCAGTACTTCCAGTCCCGCCCGAGCGAAGCCGGGGCCGGCTACGACCCGACTGCCAGCAGCGCCAGCAACCTCGGCCCCGAGTCGATCGTCGACACCCTGCCCGACCCGACGGTGAAGGGCGACACCGGCAAGCAGAGCCTGCTCACCCAGGTCTGTGCGCGCAGCCTGGCGGTCGGCAAGCTCGAAGGAGTCAGCGGGGCACGCCCGTTCTGCACCCCGGACGGCGTCGGCGCCGTCCTCGCGGTGTTCTGGTCGGGCCCGGGCTACCACGGGCACGTCACCCGGGTGGTCAGCATCAACCAGGCCTGCCCCGCCGCGCCGTTCCTCGACACCTACAAGGGCGTCACCGTCAAGTGTGCGACGCCGGGCGAGGACTACTCGAAAGGCCAAGTCGTCCCGATCCGCGGCGACGCGCCCAGCCACCCCGCAGTGCCGGCCGACGCTGTGACCGCGAGCGGCTCCGGCCTCGACCCCGAGATCAGCCCGGCGTACGCGAAGCTCCAGGAGGCTCGGGTCGCCAAGGCGCGGGGCATTAGCCTCGCGCAGGTCGCCGCGCTCGTCGCCAGGTATGAGAAGGGTCGCGACCTCGGCGTCTTCGGCCAGCCTCGGGTCAATGTGCTGCGGCTGAATCTCGACCTGGACCATCTCTACCCCTACAAGACGCACTGAAACCGGCCGCGGTAGCGGCACAGCCGAGGAGGATGCGATGACCAAGCGCGGTCAGCTGCGCGTCTACCTCGGCGCCGCGCCCGGCGTCGGCAAGACCTACGCGATGCTCGACGAAGGTCGGCGCCGTCACGAACGCGGCACCGAGGTGGTGATCGGCTTCGTCGAGACGCACGATCGGCCCAACACCGAAAAGCTACTTCAGGGTCTTGAGGTCATCCCCCGCCGAAGCGTCATCTACCGAGGCGCCCAGCTGACCGAGCTCGACCTACCGGCCGTGTTGGCCCGCGCGCCGGCGGTGGCGCTCATCGACGAACTCGCGCACTCCAACGTGCCCGGGGTTGAGCACGACAAGCGCTGGCAAGACATCGAGGCTCTCCTCGAGGCCGGCATCGACGTCATCAGCACAGTGAACATCCAGCATCTGGAATCGCTCAATGACGTTGTGGAGGCCATCACCGGAGTACAACAACGTGAAACCGTGCCCGACTCGGTCGTGCGCGCGGCCGAACAGGTCGAGATCGTCGACATGACCCCACATGCGCTGCGTCGGCGCATGGCACACGGCAACATCTATAAGCCCGACAAAATCGATGCAGCGCTGTCGAACTACTTCCGCGAGGGCAACCTCACCGCGCTGCGCGAACTCGCGTTGCTGTGGCTGGCCGACAGTGTTGAGGAAGGCCTGCAACGCTACCGCGAGCAGCACGGCATCACCGGAACCTGGGAGACCAAGGAACGCATCGTCGTCGCACTCACCGGTGGCCCCGAGGGTGAAACGTTAGTCCGCCGCGCCGCCCGGATCGCTGCCCGGGCAACCGGAGGCGATCTCCTGGCCGTGCACGTGGCACGCAGCGACGGACTGGCCGGATCCAGCGCCGCCACGCTAGAAAAGCAGCGCATGCTCGTCGAGTCCCTCGGCGGCAGCTACCACCTCGTCGTCGGCGACGACGTCGCACACGACATCCTTGAATTCGCCCAGGCAAACAACGCGACCCAGATCGTCATCGGCGCGAGCCGCCGCAACCCAGTAATTGCGACCCTCACCGGGCCAGGCACCGGGATGACGATCACCCGCGAGTCCGGCTCGATCGACGTCCACGTGGTCAGCCACGACTATGTCGGCAAAGGCCGCGTTCTGCCTCGCCTGAGTCGCGGCGTGACACGACAGCGGCGGCTCGCCGGATTCGTCTCGTCCGCACTCCTCCTCGCCGCGCTCACCCCGCTCTTGGCGATCACGCGCAGCGAACTCAGCCTCAGCAGCGACCTCCTGTTCTACCTGCTGGTGGTCGTTATCGTCAGTCTGGTCGGCGGATTCCTGCCCGGCTTCGCCACCGCGATCGTCGCCAGCCTGCTGCTCAACTACTACTTCGTCCCGCCCATTCACAAGTTCACTATCAGCGAACCGGAAAACATACTTGCGCTGGTCATCTTCGTCGTCATCGCAACCCTCGTATCCCGGGTCGTCGATGCCGCCGCACGGCGCAGCAGTGAAGCTGCGCGGTCCAACGCCGAGGCCGAGACGCTGTCCACGCTGGCCGGCAGCTTGCTCCGTGGCGAGCTGAGCCTGGGCAGCGACCTGCTCCTGTTCCTACTGGTCGTGATCATCGTCAGTTTGGTAGGCGGTTTCCTGCCAGCCTTCACCGCGGCTATCGTCGCCAGCCTGCTGCTCAACTACTACTTCGTTTCGCCGATTCATCAGTTCACCATCAATGAGCTGGAGAACATCCTCGCCTTGGTCGTGTTCATTGTGGTGGCGTCGCTTGTGTCCCGGCTCGTCGACGCCGCCGCGCGACGCAGCAGTGAGGCCGCTCGCTCCAACGCCGAAGCCGAAACGCTTTCCACCCTGGCCGGGAGTCTGCTCC
>DATBFF010000127.1:0-13738 GCA_036558625.1 Mycobacterium sp.
GTTTACGTCGACTTCGACAACATCGTCATCTCGCGCTACGACCAGGTGCACGGCCGCAACTCGTTTCAGAAGGACAAGACGAAGGGGCTCGACGCCGCCCGGCTCGAGCAGGCGACCGTCGACGTCGGCGCGATCATCGACTTCGCGTCGTCGTTCGGGACGCTGGTGCTCACCCGGGCGTACGCAGATTGGTCGGCGGACGTGAACGCCGGCTACAGCGGTCAGCTGGTGGCGCGCGCGGTGGATCTGGTGCAACTGTTCCCGGCGGCGGCGTACGGCAAGAACGGCGCCGACATCCGGCTGTCGGTCGACGCGGTCGAGGACATGTTCCGGTTGCCCGACCTGACGCATGTCGTGATCGTCGGGGGCGACTCCGACTACATCGCGCTGGCGCAGCGGTGCAAACGGCTCGGCCGGTTCGTGGTTGGCATCGGGGTAGCGGGGGCCAGTAGTGGGTCGTTGGCGTCGGCGTGCGACGAGTTCGTCACGTACGACGAGCTGCCGGGCGTGCCCAACTTGCCCAAAAAGCGCTCGTCGCAAGATCCGCAGAAGGCAGCAACGGCGCTGCTGGAGCGCGCTTTGCGGATCGGGCTGCAGAAGGATGACACGGAGTGGCTGCACAACTCGGCGGTGAAGGCGCAGATGAAGCGCATGGATCCGTCGTTTTCCGAAAAGTCTTTGGGTTTCCGGTCTTTCAGCGATTTTCTGCGGTCCCGGGATGACGTCGTCGACCTCGACGAGAGCAGCACGACGCGGATGGTTCGGTTGCACAGCGACTAATCACGACCTTGCGCACCGTCAGTCACACTGGTCACCGGACCAGCCATAGTCCTCTGTGCCCAGCTCTGAGCGACAACTGCGTTTACGCAGGCCAAGGCGATAATCGAGACGACGCCGGTAGCGACAACTGACCGCTTGCACCGCAGGTCCGCGCATTGTCGCTACGAGGCGGGCACGTCTTTGCCGATTTCGCTGCCCGCCTCGCAGCGACAACTTCGTGACGTGCACGAACGCCGAGAATTGTCGCTGAAGCACTCGCAGCGAATCGGCCGTGTGACGTGCGAAAAGGTGGTTGTCGCTACGAGGTGGGCACGACGGACACGTGCCCGGAACCGGCGGCCAGTCTCTGAGCCTCGCCCCGCAGCGCCAACACGCGCTTGCGGATCCTGTGCTCCGTCGAGCGCGGCATCCAACCCGGCCCGTACCGACCGCGTCGTCCGTGCCCGACCCTGCCGCGGCGCACTTCCCACCGCAGCGCGTCGGATATCGCCTTCGAAGCCCGGCCGGCAGTCTCGAAGCCATCCTGTTCGAGCATCGAGGTCAGCTGGGCAATCGTCATGGGACCGTGCGCCTGCAAATAATGTGTGAGCACATAGCGCAGGTCGGTGCCGCGCAGGCATCGCTTCTCAGTCATGGCCAGACAGTGGCACGCCAGACCGACATGCAAAGCTGACCGCATGCCCACCGACGATCGCCTGTATTTCCGCCAGCTGTTATCCGGGCGCGACTTCGCACCAACCGACCCCATCGCCCGGCAGATGGCGAACTTCGCCTACCTGATCGGCGACCGCGAGACCAAGGACTGCGTGGTCGTCGACCCCGCCTACGCCGCGCAGGACCTCGTCGACGCGCTCGAGCAGGACGGCATGCAACTCTCCGGCGTCCTGGTGACCCACCACCACCCCGACCACGTCGGCGGCTCGATGATGGGTTTCGAACTCAAGGGCCTGGCCGAACTGCTCGAGCACCGAACCGTTCCCGTGCACGTCAACACCCTCGAAGCGCCGTGGGTCGCGAGGATCACCGGTATCGCCGAAAGCGACCTCACCAAACACGAGCACGGCGACAAGGTCAGCATCGGCGACGTCGAGATCGAACTCCTACACACTCCGGGCCACACGCCCGGCAGCCAGTGCTTCCTGCTCGACGGCCGCTTGGTCGCCGGCGACACCCTGTTCCTCGAGGGCTGCGGTCGCACTGACTTCCCCGGCGGCAACATCGACGACATGTACCGCAGCCTGCACCAGCTGGCGCAGCTCCAGGGCGACCCCACAGTGTTTCCCGGCCACTGGTATTCGCAGGAACCCAGCGCGTCCCTCTCAGAAGTCAAGCGGACCAACTACGTGTACCGTCCGACCAGCCTGGAGCAGTGGCGAATGTTGATGGGAGCCTGAAGTGGGAGACAAAGTCCGGTACCGCGTCGACGAGTCGGTTGCGACGATCACGATGGACGACGGCAAGGTCAACGCGCTGTCGCCGGACATGCAGCGCGAAATCAACGAAGCGCTCGACCACGCGGAGCTCGAAGGCGTTGGCGCGATAGTCATCGGCGGCAACAACCGGGTGTTCAGCGGCGGCTTCGACCTCAAGGTGCTGACGGGTGGTGGGCAGCAGGCTCTCGAGATGCTCACCGGCGGATTCGAGCTTGCCGCAAGGGTTCTCGCGTTCCCCAAGCCGGTGGTGATGGCCTGCACCGGGCATTCGATTGCGATGGGTTCGTTCTTCATGCTCTCCGGCGACCATCTGATCGGCGCGCAGTCGCACCGCATCCAGGCAAACGAGGTCGCGATCGGGCTGACCATGCCGGGCCCGGCACTGGCGATCCTGCGGCATCGCCTGACACCGGCGGCCTTTCAGCGCGCGGTCGGCCTGTCGGCGGAATTCCTGGGCGAAAGTGCCGTTGCCGCAGGCTATCTCGACGAACTCGTCGAAGCCGACATGGTGCGGCCACGTGCGCACGAAGTCGCCAAGGGCTTCCTCGCTCTGGACCCGCGCGCTCACGAGGAAAGCAAGCTCAAGACGCGCGCAGGCGTGCTCGACGAGATCCGCCGGACCATCGCCGAGGAGTTCGGCGAGTCCTAGGCTCCTCCAACCGCTGAAGGGAAGGTGACCGCCGTGGGCTGGTTCGAAGACCGCTGGCACGACCTGACGGGTCTGGGATCGGGCGGCTGGCTCGCGATCGCGTTGTGGCTGGCTCTGGCTCTCGGCGTGGCCGCGCTGATCTTTACGCACTATCAGCTCAAGCGCGGCCGTGAGCTCAAGCGCGAAAAGACCCGCCCGCACGTCGCGATGTACATGGAGCCCCACGCCTCGGACTGGCACGTCATCGAACTGGTGGTGCGTAACTTCGGCGAGACCGCCGCCTACGACGTGCAGTTCAAATTCGACAACCCGCCGACGGTCGGCCAGTACGAAAACGAGCACGACGGCATGGTCAGCGTCGCCGAACTGGCTCTGCCGTCGACGATTCCGGCTCTCGCGCCCGGCCAAGAGTGGCGCACGGTGTGGGACTCGGCGTTGAGCCGCGCCGAACTCGGCGGATCAATCGAGTGGCGGTACGCCGGGACGATCAGATACTTCGACCAGCCCGCCGCAGATGGCAAGCGGCGGCTGCGCAAGGGCGAGCAGCGCCGGCAGTACGACACCCAGGTGGTCCTCGACTGGGACGACCTGCAGCCCGTGCAACGCGTGGAGCTGATGACAAGTCATGACCTTGCCAATAAGGAGCGCAACAAGCTCGAGCTGCTGCGCAATCTGCTGACGTACTTCCACTACGCGAGCCAAGAAACACGAACCGAGGTCTACAAAACCGAAATCGACGGTGTCAGAAGGGCCACCGAGGCGGTAAAGGAGCGGATTCGCGCCCGGCAGTTGGACGACCCGACGGACGTGCGGATGCGTCCGTTGGATCAGGAGGCGCAGTACCAGACCGAAGCCAACAGCGGCAAGCACCGCAACGGCGACGAGTGACTACGCGTTGCGGGCGGTGAGCCCGCCGTCGACGACCACGACCGCGCCGGTGATATAGGACGCTGCGGGCAGGCACAGGCTCAGCATCATGTGTGCGACCTCTTCGGGTTCGCCGTAACGCCCTAGGGCGGTGCGGCGTTTCGCGAAGATCGTCTTGTGCTCGTCCGGAATGGCTTGCGTGATACCGGTATTGATGGGCCCGGGACAGATGCAGTTGACCGTGATGCCTTCACGGCCGAGGTCGACGGCCAGCGCGCGTGTCAACCCGACGACGCCGTGCTTGGCGACGGCGTAGATGCCGTTGGCGCGGGTGGCGCCGAGCGCTTCGGTGGACGCGACGTTCACCACCCGCGGGCACGACGACTGACGCAGGTACGGCAGCGCGGCGCGCACGATCCGCTGGTGCGCGGTCAACATGACGTCGAGTTGCAGCCGCCATGAGTCGTCGTAGTTTTCGTCGTCGAGCACAGTCGGGCGGACAATGCCGGCGTTGTTGACCACGAAGTCGAGGCCGCCGAGCGCTTCGGCGGCCCTCGGGACGACGTCGGCGATCGCGGCGGCGTCGGCGACGTCGAGCGCATAGGCGATCCCGTCGACGTCGGCGGCCACCTGGTCGACGGGCTGCACGTCTGCCAGAGCCACCCGTACGCCTTCGGCGGCGAATACGTGCGCGGCCGCCCGGCCGATGCCGCTCGCCGCGCCGGTGATGAGCGCTTTCGTACCCGCGACGGAACGGCTCAGTTCGAGGTCCATCCTGCGTACGTTATCCGCTGCCCAGCTGTCGTCGTCTGCCAGTTTGCCCGTATCGCCCAAGCGCAAGATCGCCTCTGAGCTGTGTGGTTGCTGTGCGGCGGGCGGGGGAGCAAAACCGTGTTTAGCCTGCGCTCATACGGGCACTCTTCTCGTGAGCGTCTCGGTTCTACCGAGACGCCTGCTTATGCGGCGGCGTCACGCTTCGGGTTACGATGCCGCTGCTAGACGGACCAATCCCAAGCGAAAGTGGAGTTTTTAATGAGAAACGTCATCACGCTTACCGCCGCAGCCGCCTCGGCCGCAGTCATCGGTCTCGTGGGGGCCGTCCCCGCGTCGGCAGAGGCGAACACCGCGTCGTTCGGCACCGCCCAGCGCATCACCGACCACGACGTCATCGCGTCGTACACGGTGTCGGCGCCGCAGCCCACCAGCGACGTCGTCAACGTTCCCATCGCCGGCAAGCTGTACGCCTCGAAGGTGACCGTCCAGGCCACCCAAGGCGCCGTCACCCCGGCGATCCCGTTCTTCAACGCCCGCACCAGCAGCGGCGAGAACTACCGCGTGCTGTTCCAGGCGTACGCCCCTGAAGGCCTCAGCGGCGCCACGATCCCGCAGGGCGACAGCGCAACCGGCAACATCTACTTCGACGTGACCGGAGCGGCGCCCACCATCGTCGCGTACAACGACGCCGTGCAGGATCGTGCGGTGTGGCAGGGCGGTTCGTCGTCGGCGCGCTCCGAGACAGCGCCAGAAACGGCGCCAGAAATGGCGACGCCCGACACCTCGAGTTCGGGTGCGTCGAACTCCGGCTCGGCCAACGCGAACGCGAACCCGAGCCCGAGCGCGGACCAGGGTGCGCGCAGCGCCACCGGCTAGCCAGGTGATGCGTCGCGATCGCCGGTGAGCATGGCCGCGAGGCAGACGAGGGCGGTGCCCAGAAGTGCGGCGCCGACTGTGTCGGTGAGGTAGTGAAAGCCGCACAGCACCAGCCCGAGCATGCCGAGCACGCTCACCGCGATCGCGACCGCCACGGCCCACAGGCGGCCACCGGCGACCACCACGAGCAGTCCCGTCACGACGACCACCACGGTCATGTGACCACTCGGGTACGCCAGTGCGCCGCCTTTGTGGCGTTCGAAGACCCTCTTGAGCGCGTAGACCAACAGGATTGCGACGGCCGGGCACACCGCGGTGACGACGGCCAGCCTCCACCGCCGGCGGTAGAGGGCGCCGGCCACGCACCCGATCAGCACCGGCAGCAGCACGTGCCAGTCGGTGAACAGCAGCAGCCAGCTGGGGCGCCCCGGCTCGTAAATGTCGTACAGCACTTGCTCGTCCACCCAGGTCGAGCTGTCGCCGACCGCCCAGCCCAGCAACAGCATCGCCAGCAGTGCCACCGCCGGGAGCCAGCGCAGCGCGCGCATCACAGCCTCATCGCGCCGGGGCCGGCGTGAGTGCGGCTGATGGTCGGCGCCGGGTAGCCGGCCTCGTGCACAGCCTGGCACACCGCGTCTTGCACGGCCGCCGCCCGCTCGGTACCAACCAACGCAATCACACAGCCGCCGAAGCCGCCGCCAGTCATCCGCGCGCCCAGCGACCCGTTGGCGACGCAGGTGTCGGCAATCAGGTCGATGTGCTCGGTGGTGATCTGGAAGTCGTCGCGCATCGAGGCGTGCGACGCGGTCATCATGCGACCGGCTTCGACGTAGTCCGAATGTCCCAGTGCGGCAACGACATCGAGCACACGCTGGTTCTCGCTGAGAACATGGCGAGCACGGCGGGCGGCAACCGGATCGCGTATGCCGTCAAGTGCCTGGGCATCCCGCAGCGAGCCGACGCCCAAGTCCGCAGCCGCGTGTTCGCATGACGCGCGCCGCGCCGCGTACTCGCCACTGGCGTGGCTGTGGCGGGCATGCGAGTCGATCACCAATAGCGCGACGTCGGCAGCGCCGGGGTCAAACGGAACGGGTTCCACCGAAGGGCCTGTGAAGTCGATCAGCAGGGCGGTGCCAGGGTTCCCGAAGAGGCTGGCCAGCTGGTCGAGCAATCCTGTTGGGGCACCGACGTATTCGTTCTCGGCAGCCTGCGCTATCCGGGCCATCTCGTGACGACTGATGTCGGCACCGTCGGCAAGCGCGCCCAGGCAGGCGCATTCCAGTGCCGCAGAGGAGCCGAGTCCCGAGCCGATCTCGACGTCGCTCTCGACCGCCATCTCCCCGCCGGCGACGGGGTGTCCGGCGCGGCGCAGCGCCCACATCACGCCGGCGACGTAGGCGGCCCAGCCAACGACGTCGCCGGGCGCGGTGTCGAGAGGAATGCGGACGGCACCTTCGGCTCGGTCACTGCGCACGGTGATCGCGTCGTCGGGAGTTGGTGTGTACGCGGCCACCGTGCGTTGCGGTATCGCTATCGGCAACGCGAAACCCAGGTTGTAGTCGGTGTGTTCGCCGATCAGGTTGATGCGGCCGGGCGCGGCGTAGCGGATCACGTCAGCTCGCGCAGACGCCGGGCGACGCTCTCCGGCGCGACGTCGTTGAGGTAGGCGTCCATCGCCGACTCGGACGCGGCAAGGTACTTCAGTTTGGTTGTGCTGCGTCGTATCGACATCAACTCGACGTGGAAGTAGCCCTCCTCCTCGGCGTCGGTGTACTGATGCAAGGCGGAGATGTAAGGCAACGGGCTGTCATACATGCGGTCAAAACGACCTAGCACGTCAAGGTAGATCCGGGTGAAGGCGTCCAGCTCGGCGTCGTCGAGATCGATGAGGTTGCGGGCGAAGCGGTTTGGGTAGATGTGGACTTCGACGGGCCAGCGGGCGGCTAACGGGACGAACGCGGTGAACTGATCGGTTCGTGCGATGACACGGCGCCCGTCGGCGAGTTCGTCGTCAAGGATGTCGGTGAACAGGTTGGTGCCGACGGCTTTTCGGTGCTTGTCGGCTTGCCGCAGCATCTTCGCGGTGCGGGGCGTGACGAAGGGGTAGCCGAAGATCTGGCCGTGCGGGTGGGTGAGCGTCACTCCGATCTCGTCGCCGCGATTCTCGAAGCAGAACACTTGCTCGATGCCCGGGGTCGCCATGAGGTCGGCGGTTCGGTGTCGCCAAGCGTCGACGACGAGGCGGGCGTGGGCGGGTCCGAGGGTCGCGAAGGAGCCAGAGTGATTGCTGCAGAAGCAGATCAGCTCGCAGCGGCCGGGGTTGGTGAAGCTCGGGAAGCGGTTCTCGAAGACGACAACGTCGTAGTCGGGCGCGGGTATCTCGCTGGTCAGCCCGGACGGGCCGGGGCAGAGCGGGCAGTCGCCGGCGGCCGGCTTGTAGGTGCGGTCTTGGCGTGCGGCCGCGATAACCACCCACTGACCCGTCTGGCGGTCGAACCGCAGTTCCGGCTCGGCGGGCGTGGGAAGCGAGCGGCGGTCTTGCACGGGTGCAACGGTGTGATCCGGCAGGCTGAAGAACAGGACTTCGCGTCCGTCGGCAAGCGTCCAGGGGGTCGGGCGCGTGGGTTCGGGGGCGGCGATCCTACGAACCCACCGGCCAGGTCTGCGGCGGAGGATACGGGTCGGCCATGACGACGGTGGCGCCGTTCCAGTAGTAGCGCACCGGTATCACCTTGCCGTCGTTACAGCTGCTGCAGGTCTTCCCGGAGGTGAAGTTCAGCACGGCGGCGTCCTTGGTGGATTTCGCGGTGTCGAGCGTGGTGAAGGGACGCGACGCAGTCGTCGCTGTGCCGATGTAAGTGCCCTGGTGGAACAGGAAGGCTTGGCGCGGCGAGTTCGGCCGGGGGTTGTCGATCGACACCACGACGACCGAGAGGTTCGCGCAGGAGTCGAAGTTGCTGCCGCCAACCGGTGCGGGGTTCCACGGCGCCTGGGTCAACCGGTCGTGTTGCTCGCGGTCAATGGCCATGCCCACGGCCGTGGCCTGGTCGGGCCCGCACACGGGAATCGGGTCCGCGGCTGCGCTCGGGGCGACCAGTGTCCCCAACGCGCACAACGCTGCAGAGCTCGCCAGTACTCGGCTCATCGCCGTCCTTCCCTTTGGGCGTCTAAGAAAGTATCGCGGCTCGCCTGGGCGCAAAAGCCCATTCGGGGAAATCAGCGCTACGGGCCCGCAGCCTCGCTCTGCGGGTCGATGAGGATCTTGGCGTGGGTCTCGGGGTCGCCGAGCGCGTCGAAGGCAGCCTCCACCCCGGGCAGCCCGACGGTCCCGGTGATCAGTGGTGCGACGTCGACCTTGCCGTCGGCGAGCATGTTCAGCGTGTCGCGGAACTCCAGCGGCGTGTAGGCGAGCACGAAGCGCAAGTCGATTTCTTTGTTGATGGCCATCGACGGGCGGATGCGGTCGTCACCCATGCACACGCCGACCACGACGACGCGGGAGAACAGCGGCGCGCCGGTGATGATGCTCTCGATCACGCCCTGGGTGCCGACGCACTCGAAGATGACCGGACGCTTAGGCGTCGCCGCCCCGACCGCGTCGGCGGCGCGCCACAGGTGCCACCACGGCAGCCTGAATTTGTGCATCGCCTCGATGGTGCCGACGGCGAGTCCGAACGCGTCGCCCGCGTTGGTGATGTGACCGTGGCCGGCGGCGGCTGTGTAGGGCGAGTCCTGGGCGGCGTCGACGACGACGTCGGCACCGCACCGCGTCGCAAGGGCGCGCCGGGCGGCGGAAAAGTCGCTGGCGACGACAGTGCGCACGCCTTGCGCTTTGAGCATGCAGATGACGGCCAATCCTATTGGGCCACAACCGATGACGATAGCGACATCGCCTTTGGCGACCTCGCCGCGCTGCACGGCATGCCAGGCAACGGCCATCGGTTCGGTAAGCGCGGCGGCGTCGGGTGACAACCCGTTGGGCACAGGCAGCGTGAGCGCCTGCTCGACGAGGAGTTGTTCGGCATAGGCGCCCGGCGCCTTGGCCGACAAACCCGTCGTGTGCACCTCTTTTCCGCGCCGCAGTAGCGGCAGCGCGACGACCGGTGTGCCGGCTTTCGGAGTCTTGCGCGTGCCCGGACCGTGGTCGAGGACCGTGCCGCAGAATTCGTGCCCGAAGACGACCTGCTGATTGGACCGCACCGCGTCCTCGTAGCCGACCTCTGCCGCCACGTCGGCGAGCTCGTCGCAGTGGTGACGGGCGTGCAGGTCTGATCCGCAGATGCCGCATCTGACTACTTCGATCAGCAGCTGGCCTTTGGCCGGTGTCGGATCGGGCTGGTCGACGAGTTCGAGTTTTGCGTTCGTACAGGTGACCGCCTTCATCTTGTCGAGCCTAGTCTGGGACTATGTGCACGTTGCGAGCTGTAGCCGCCGTGGCATTCGTCGCTATGGCCGGGGTGGGTTCGGCCGGTATTGCTCGTGCCGACGCAGACGCTACGGACGTCGTCAACGTCGTCGCGGTGGGCTCAGATGGCCAGCCCGTCAACGGCTTTCACGTGGTCAACCGGCAGCCCTCGCCGAACGTCTCGGCCTGCGTCACGCCGTCACCGGCCGCGGTGAGCGACGACATCTACGCGTGCGAACCGAGTCAGGCCGCCGCCAGCGTGTGTTGGCCGGCGCCTGCGTCGGTGTTGTGCGTGGCGGATCCGTGGTCCAAGGCGCTGCGGCGCTTCAGCTCGCCGGGCGTGCTGCCGGCGGTCACTCCCCCGGCCGCGCCGATGCCGTTCGCGTTGCTTCTCGACGACGGCACGCCGTGCGTGCTGCCCAACGGCATCGACCTGGGCGGGCGGGCAGACGGCCGGTTCGCGGCGTACGGGTGCGGCAAGAGCGCGTCGTCGCTGGGGGTGCTCGCCGATCCGGGCCAGGATCCGGGGTCGGCGATCGACCGCTCGCAGCCGCTGTGGACGGTGAGGGTGGGCCAGCTGGGTCCGCCGAAAACCCCGCTCGGGTTTCTGACCCAGCACGCCGTGACCAGGGCGTGGTTCGCGGCGACCGGTTGAAACGCCGCGGCACATTCATGGCGGAATGATGAGAAGTTTGCGCTGCGTATATAGGTCTGGCGTCATCGGTAGTAGGGTCAAGGAAGGTTGAGTTCCCAGCCTTGGGGAGCGTCGAAGGCGGACTTGCCTGTTGACGCGAACTTTCATCAGAATCTCGAGCCTGGAGCGTCAACGTTGACTGCATTTACTTATATCCCGGCGACCCCGGAGGTCGTGTCTCGCGAGTCCGGCGGTCTGTCGATGTCCACCGAATGGCTGAGTCCGTCGGTCGTGCGTATCAGCGTCGTCGGCGACGTCGACGCGTCCAACGCGGCGGATCTTGCACATTACGTGTTCCGTCGTGGGGCGAACTCCCAGCGGTTGATCATCGACCTGTCAGCTGTGACATTCTTTGCTACAGCGGGCTTTTCGACATTGCGAACCATCGATTCGCGGTGCACCCAAGCGTCGGTCAGCTGGACGATACTGACCAGCAGGGCCGTGAGGCGGGTGCTGCGGATCTGCGATCCGCGTAACAGCCTGCCGGTCACTGGAGGCTAGCGGCCCTGTGGCGTCAGCCTGACGGCGGCGATCTTCTCGCGTTGGACCGCCTCTCTGAACTCGTCGAGTGTCGGGATGCGGTTGTCGCGGAACTTGAGTCCCATCATGCGCTGCGCGCGCCTGACTCCGTAGCCGGCGGCGCAGCGGTGGGCGAGGTCAGCAACGGTCGCAGGGTCGGTGACGAGCTCGCCGCGCATGGCCGTGGTCGTCCCGTCGAGGTGGACCTCGGCGGTGGCGCCGTCGCGGAAGTTGTTCTTCCATGTTGCGCTGGTGATCGCATACACGGCGTCGTCAATCCGGTGGGCGCTCACGGGGATTGAGTAGTGCTTGCCGCTCTTGCGGCCGGTGAAGCTCAGGTCCATGAGTTGGTTCCGCGCCGGGCCGGCGAGCGGCGTGCGCAACAGGCGGCGCAATAGCGGGTTGACGGCGCGCAGCAGCGCTTCGGGTGGCGGGGAGACGGTGATTGCGGGTTGTTCTGCCATCTGCTCACCGTATGCCGTCGCGCTCGGCCGCGTCACCCGCCATCTCAGCTCGCGCACTCCGTCTGGTGCAGCCCGTACGGCACCGCGTGTCAGGGTCAGACGCGCGGGTGTTCGTTTCGCACTCAGGCGCAGTTCCCGTCGGCCCACTGGGCGAAGGTTGTCTGGCCCTTGGCTTGATCGCGTGTCGCCTCCGGAGGCGCGGGGTCGACGAGCCGGGCACACACGTTGGTCAATGGGCACGAATCGCACCTGGGGTGCTTGGGCCGGCACCACGTTCTGCCGACTTGCCATGCGGGCAGCGCGATTCCGGCGCCACTCGTGGGATCCGAGGCGCGAACGACCGTTCGCATGTGGTCGAGTTCGTCGACGTAAGCAAGACCTGTTCGCAGCAGAACCCGCCGCACGTTGACGTCATATGCGGCATCGACTCCCGGCACATCCCGGATCGGGACATCGCAGTCGCGGCACAGCATTTGGACGGCCATCGCGGCTTTCGCATGACTGATCCCGGGGATCTGTTCGAGTCGGTCCTGCACCTCGCGGGCGGTCGGGTTTCCGTGCCAGATTGCCGAGGCATCGCCGCCGTACCGATCGCAGACGATCATCGCGGCGGCGACGATCCATGACGCCATGTTCTCGCCAAAGTGATGCAGGGTCGGAGGCGACGTGATCGCGCGTTTCACGGCATCTGGGTTGTCGACGATTTGCTGGGGGTCGAGGTGGCCGAGGCGACCCTGGAGGTCATAGGGAGCGCGCCAGGCACGATCGACGCGAATGCTTTGGTCGAAGAGCACGCCGACCAAAAAGGCGAAGGGATTCGCGAGAAGGAGGCGATCGGCGGCTGGCGACGAAGTGAAGCTGGGCAGGTCGAGCGTGATGTCGTCCATGCCGGATTCGGCGAAGTCGACGAGTGCGCTGACGAGTCGACGGCTCCGCGCCAACGCATGAATCTCGTTGGTGGATGCGGCAGTTGACGGCTCAGACGACAACCTGCTGGCGGCGCTCGACGGGTGAAGGCTGCCGATGAGTTCGTCGATGTCTGCTGCCAGGCTCTCGAAGGTGTGGTGCTTGCGCGCGACCGTGCTGGTCTTCACGGGCGCGGGTGTTTCGAGCACCGAGTACCGGTGTGCGGGCCCAGCGGATGCAGCCGCGGAATGACCTACCGCACTGAGGATGGTGGTGGGCTGCTGGTCTTCCGAAACCATTGGAGCGCGGCGCGATTCGCTGCCGGCTTGTTTGGCTTCGGTCCAACGCGCTTGGCCCTTCAGCGCGACGATGCATCGTTCAAGCAGCTGAACGGCCAATTGGTTGGACGGGTCCTGACGCATGCACACTCCGCAGTGTGTCACTGCCTCCGCGTAACGACACTCGTCCACCAGCAGTTGAGCTAAGTGCGCCCGCAGGACGACGACGTCCGGGGCGCGCTCGACCGCCTCTGAGACCGCATCAATCAGCGGATCGTCGCTCATGCGCGCTTCTCTTCCGGGTCATTTGCCTGGTGTGGCGACATCGTAAGCAGACCCAAGATAAAAGTTTGCTCGACGCGCCGGATACTGTCGAACGGTACGGAGGGGCCGGGCGGAACGGGCTGGATGCCCTAGGCATGCGTCATGTCGACGCCTGACCGGCCGCGCACCGACGTCTGTGGCGACAGCGGCATTTCGATTTCCGAGGACATGCCCGACTTGCCCGCCTCTTCGCGACAATAATATTCCCGCAGGTCAAAGCTGCTAACGGGATCGGGTCGATCAGCGACAACATTGGACATCCGCCGCAGGTCACAAGTTTGTCGCTACGAGGTGGGCACATCGGACACTCTTCTCGTCAGTGATGTGTGTGGTTGATGTGACCGACGACGACGGCGCCGGCCGGGGCGACGTGCCCGGGCAAACCGAAGCTAACCCGACTCAGGCTGCCTGCGTGCGGTCCATCGCCGGATAGATGAAGTGCATCAACTCCGCACCCTGAGGCCCGTAGATCCCTCGATCGTCGCCCTGCAGCACCCAGTTGTGCTGCTGATCGGCGCGGGCTGCGATCGCAGCGCAGCGCCGCGAATGTTCGTCCGCCCGTTTGCGGCTCGCCCTCACCAAGGACCGGACGACGAAGAACAACCCAATCAGCGCTGCAGCGCCAAGGATCCACCAGATGAACTTGACGATGATCGCCACCAGCAATAGCAGACCGAACACCGCCGCACCCCCGCCCGAACCGGACGAACGCTTCGAAGCCATCATGGAGCAAAAGATACGCCGGCCCTCCGACACCCACCGGCAAACC
>DATBFF010000128.1:0-36881 GCA_036558625.1 Mycobacterium sp.
ACGCTGTTGGGCCGTTGGTTCTGGTGGCCGCAAGTCGTCTACCCACGCGGTGACCATCAGTTCCTGAAAGCGCAACCGCCGCGCCCACCAAGAAAGGAGCCGGACACGGCGGCACTGCCCACACAGGCATAGATAAAGACACCGCGATTAGCGAAATTTCACGCCGCCTCAGCGTGGCTGATTCGCGTCGTTAACGTTCCAGCCGCTGCCAATCGTTGTGGAGCTAAGGGGACTCGAACCCCTGACCCCCACACTGCCAGTGTGGTGCGCTACCAGCTGCGCCATAGCCCCGCACGGTGTGCCCATCGAAGCTACACCACCAGCAATATCGGCTCAAAGCCGCAGTTCACAGGATCTGGCTGGCCGCGGCGTCGCCCCACGTCTTCCTCGACTCGACTCGGGAGTGATACGTTCCCGGCTAGTCGTTTCTCCGAGACGGCGCACGGGGGCTTAGGAGCTGCCATGGTGCACGCCAGGGCCCGGGTTTGCGGCCTTGCGGTTGCTGTCGGAGTTGGTGCCGCCATCGTCACCGCGCAATGCGGGATCGCATCAGCGACGCCATCGAGCAATTCGTCGTCGGACTCGTCGAGTCACGGTCCGCAGTCGGACGGCCCTCAGACGCCGGGCGACGCGACCTCGAACTCGGCGCCGGCAGCTTCCACGACGCGGCTCAAACCGCGTTCGCTCGGGCAGGCACCCGGTAGCGGACGCAATCCCTCGAGCAAACGGCCGGATGTGACCTTGCCTGGCGTCTCCGTGAATTCCGTTGGTGCGCAGGATAGCTCGATACCAAATTTCTCGAGGCGTACACCCTCCGCGATAGTGCTCCCGCACAGCGGGAAGGCCGCAGCGGCCGGCCCGTCGATTGACAGGCCGTCGAATCGGCGATCAGCGGCCCCGCCTGTGTCGACGCTGTCGGCGCCGACGATCGATGCCCCCACACTGAAGCTAGGCAGGGTCGCGGCGGTCAGGTCCGCACCCGCCGTCGATGGCGCGGTGGCCGCCCAGAAAACGCCGACGAAACTGTCGACCCCGGTCATTCAAAGCGCTGCGGTGACAACGCAGCCTCCGACGACTGTGGCTGGCGTCGCCTCGAGCTATCTGACAGAGCTGACAACTTCTCTCCTCAACCCGTTTGCGGCCAGCTCGGATAGCCCGGTGCCGACCGATCCGCCAACGCTCTGGGCGCTGTTGGCGGCAGCCCGTCGCGAAACGTTCAGCGGCCCGGCGCCCAGTGGTGCCGTACAGACGGCCGCGAAGCCTGCGGAAACTTCACATCCTTTCCTCAGCGCGATCGCCACCGCCGTCTTCCGCGTGTTCGACTCCGCGTTCCTGGCAGTCGCGGGCCCGCCGGTGCTTCCCCCCGGCAGCACCGTCACGGTCGAGAGTTCGACACTGCAGTACGGCAACGGCTATGTAGCCCCCGCGGACTGGTACTTCCCGGCCGACCCGAACCCCAAAGGACTCATTTACTTCCAGCATGGCTTCTTGGCTCTGGCCCCGATCTACAGCTACACGGCAGCAGCCCTGGCCGAGCAAACCCATAGCATCGTCGTGGCGCCAACCATCACATCGAATTTCCTTGCGGCCGACGGTAATTGGCTCGGTGGCACAACGATGCCTGCTGCAGCCGCAGATTTGTTCCTCGGCGATCGCCCGGCGCTAAACACCAGCGCATGGGCAGCAGCCGGGCACCCGGTGACGTTGCCGCAGACTGTTGTGCTCGTCGGGCACTCCCTCGGCGGAAACTTCGTCCTGTCCACGGCGCGCGACATGGCTGACAACCTCACGATCGGCAGCCTTGCGGGCGTCGTGTTGCTCGACGGCGTGGCATTCCAGCCGGGTCTCGTCGCATCGACGGTCGCAAAAGTTCCCACCGACCTCCAGATCCTGGACATCTCGTCGGAGCCCTACTTCTGGAATGAGTACGGCCAGATGGAAACCGATCTCGCTGCCGAGCGACCCGGACAGTTCAACGGAGTGCAGCTCGTCGGCGGTCGGCACATCGATGCGCTGCAGGGCGGTAAGCCGCTGATTCAGTTTGCCGAGTACCTGGTGGCCGGTTTCTCAAAGCCGCAGAACGTCGAGGCCGTCAAGATCCTCGCCACCGGATGGATCAACGACATGCTCGCCGGTAACCGCATTGTGACGCCGCCCGACCAACCATTTGAAATCCCTACCACCGCGGGCACGGCGACTGCCTACTCAATTCCCCCGCCGCCGACGGAGTTGACGCTGTCTCAGAAGGTCCTGAAGAAGATTGAGCTCTTCGGTGTGTCGGCGTTGTTCAACCTCGACTCGGCACCCGCCGCCACCTCACTGCCGTCGCCGTTGGCCGCCGTCGTCAACCTCTAGTTCGATGTCACGGCAGCTCGCCGCCCGCTTCGGGGCCCAACGCTCGCGCCGGCGTCGGTTGAGCTTCCAGACGCCTCCGTGTCTCCGGCGCCAGCACCCAACCGGCCGCCGCCGCGAGCAGGATGGCGCCACTGATCACGAACGCCGTACCGAACGAAACATGCTGCGCTACCTCCCCGACCGCGAACGACCCAGCGATAGACCCGAAGTCGGCCATCATCTGGAACCCGGCCAGGGCAGTGCCGGCCCGCGCCTTGCTGCCGATGATGTCTGCGACGGCTGCCTGTTGGGGTGAACTGAACATCCCTGCGGCAGCCCCCGCCACGTAGGCACCGGCGAGAAACAGGGGCAGCGACGACGCCGATCCGACGATCGCGGTTGCGAACCCGGACACCGACAGCCCGACGATCAGCAGTGCCCGCCGACCGACACGATCCGACAAGTATCCGCTGGGGATCACCGCCGACACATTGCCGGCGGCGAACGTCGCGAGCGCAGCGCCCGCCATTCGCGGTCCGTGACCCAAGACCTCCGACACGAACAGCGGCACCAACGCCATCCGCAGCCCGAACACCGACCACCCGGTCGCGAAGTTCGACAACAACGCTGCCCGATACGCCTTCTGCCGCAGCGCATCTCGTAACGTGACCGGCAGCTCACTCTGGCGCTCCGGTGCCGCCAACGCCGAGTTCCGCAGGCTGAAGAACACCACCGCTGCCGCGATCAACAGCGCAACTCCATAGATCAAAAACGGCGCCGAAAGCCCCAGCCCGGCCGTCAGGCTGCCCAGCACCGGCCCGCCGACCGAGCCGACCAGAAACGCCGACGAGAACATACCCGCAACCCGGCCTCGCGCATCCTCGGGACTGACCCGGATCATCAAACCCAGCGACGAGACGAAGAACATCGTCGAGCCGATTCCGCCGAGAGACCGGAAAAGCAAAAGCTGCCAATAGTTTTGGGCGAACGCACACACGCCGGTCGACAGCGACACGATCAGGATGCCAGCGACGTAGACGCGTCGCTCCCCCAGCCGCTGCACCAACAGCCCGCTCACCGGGGCGAAACATAGTCGCATCGCTGCGAACGCGGTGATCACGAACGTCGCCGCGCTGATCGTCACCCCGAAGTTGCGCGCGTACTGCGGCAGCACCGGCGACACCACGCCGTAACCCAACGCGATCACCGCGTTGGCGGTGATCAAAATCCACACTTCGCCCGGCAGGCGCGGCTTAGACGGCGGACACTCGCCCTCCGGAACCGGCTCGCTCACGCCAGCGCCTTCGCCACCACCTCGCGGGCAGCCTCCTGCACCTGCTGCAAATGCTCTGGCCCACGGAACGATTCGGCGTAGATCTTGTAGATGTCCTCGGTTCCCGACGGCCGCGCCGCAAACCACGCATCGGCCGTCGTCACTTTCAGCCCACCGAGCGGCGCCCCGTTACCCGGCGCCGTCGTCAGCTTCGCCGTGATCTTCTCTCCCGCCAGTTCGGTGGCGCTCACCTCATCCGCCGACAGCTTCGCGAGACGTTCCTTCTGCTCTCGATTCGCCGGCTCCTCCACGCGCGCGTACGTCGGGACACCATATTTTTCGGCGAGGTCCGCATACCGCTGCGATGGCGTTCGCCCCGTCACCGCCAAGATTTCCGACGCCAGCAGCGCCATGATGATCCCGTCCTTGTCGGTGGTCCACACTGAACCGTCGGTGCGCAGGAACGACGCGCCCGCGCTTTCCTCGCCGCCGAAACCGATACCGCCGCTGAGCAATCCGTCGACGAACCACTTGAACCCGACCGGGACCTCGACGAGCTTGCGGCCCAGCCCGGCGACTACCCGGTCGATGATCGAGCTGCTCACCACCGTCTTGCCGACCGCCGTGCTCGAGGGCCACGACGCGCGGTGGCTGTAGAGATAGTCGATGGCCACGGCCAAATAGTGGTTCGGATCGAGCAGGCCTTCGTCGGGTGTGACTATGCCGTGCCGGTCCGCGTCGGCGTCATTGCCGGTCGCGATCTGGTAGTCGTCGTGGTTGCCGAACATCGTTCGGATGAGTCCAGCCATCGCGTTCGGCGAGCTGCAGTCCATCCGAATCTTGCCGTCGGTGTCGAGCGTCATGAATCGCCACGTTGCGTCGACAAGAGGGTTTACCACGGTGAGGTCGAGATCGTGCCGTTCGGCAATCGCGGCCCAGTAGTCGACGCTCGCGCCGCCGAGCGGGTCGGCGCCGATGCGCACACCCTCGGCGCGGATCGCGTGCAGGTCCACCACGTTGGGCAGATCGGCAACGTATGCGTCCATGTAGTCGTGGCGCACGGCGGT
This sequence comes from Mycobacterium sp., assembly GCA_036558625.1. Lineage (GTDB taxonomy): Bacteria > Actinomycetota > Actinomycetes > Mycobacteriales > Mycobacteriaceae > Mycobacterium. The sequence continues at coordinate 4,675 of DATBFF010000128.1, forward strand.
CCCGACCGCACGTGCAAACGGCACCCTCCGAACTTCCTTGAGCCCGTCGCGGAGAAACTCGTTGGCGCGCTTCGCGATTGCGCCAGTGGCATCGGTGTCTGCCGGCCCACCGTTCGGCGGGTTGTATTTGAACCCGCCGTCGCGCGGCGGGTTGTGCGACGGGGTGACGACGATCCCGTCTGCCAGATCGGACGTCCGGCCACGGTTGTAGGTCAAAATCGCGTGGCTGACCGCCGGTGTCGGCGTGTAGCGGTCGGCCGAATCGATCATTACCGCAACGTCATTGGCGGCGAGCACCTCCAGTGCCGTCGCCCAAGCCGGTTCCGAGAGCGCGTGCGTGTCCCGGCCGATGAACAGCGGCCCTGTGGTTCCCTGCGCCGCGCGGTACTCCGCGATCGCCTGCGTCGTCGCCAGAATGTGCGCTTGGTTGAACGCGCCGTCCAGGCTGGACCCGCGGTGTCCCGAGGTGCCGAACACCACCTGCTGGGCAGCGTCGTCTGGATCTGGCTCGACCGTGTAGTACGCGGTCATCACATGCGCAACGTCGATCAGGTCGTCAGGTTGCGCCGGCTGACCGGCGCGGGGGTTAGCCGCCATGTCCCCGATTCTGCTCCTCGCGATTTGCTGTTGAATTCGTGGACTCGCCGCGACTTCTGCACCCAGGGTGGCACTCGCGCCGATTCGACGACCCGGCGCGGAAATCGGCGCGAGGATCCAGTCACGGCGACCCATTGTGGATACTTCCCCCATGGCGTTCGACCGACGTGAACTCGCGGCTGTCTTCGTCGGCGGAGCCCTCGGCACACTTGCCCGTGCAGGACTGGAGATGCTCGCGCATCCCGACCCAGCCCACTGGCCTTGGCCCACATTCGTCGTCAACGTCGTCGGCGCATTTCTGCTCGGCTATTTCACCACTCGCCTGCTGGAACGCTTGCCGCTGTCGAGCTATCGCAGGCCACTGCTCGGCACCGGCCTGTGCGGCGGGCTGACGACATTCTCGACCATGCAGGTCGAGACGCTGACCATGCTTCAACACCGCCATTTCGGCCTGGCCGCCGGATACACCGCGGGCAGCATCGCGGCGGGACTGATTGCGGTCTACCTGGCCAGCGCTTTGGTGCGGCGAGTGCAGGTGCGGTCGTGACCGTCGCGGTATGGGCGGGCGTGGTCCTGCTCGGTGGGGCTGGCGCAGTACTGCGCTTCCTCGTCGACCGCGCCGTCGCCCGCCGCGTCGCGCAGCCATTTCCGTTCGGCACTCTGACCGTGAACGTCAGCGGTGCCGTGCTGCTCGGCCTGCTGTCCGGAATGGCGCTGAGCCATCATGTTTCACTGCTGGCCGGTACCGCGTTCGTCGGCTCCTACACCACGTTCTCCACCTGGATGTTCGAAACCCACCGGCTTGCCGAGGAACGACAGATCTGGCCGGCGGCGGCCAACGTTGTCCTCAGCATGGTGCTCGGCGTGGCCGCCGCGGTTGCCGGTCAGTGGATCGCAGGTCTGCTGTGAGTGACTCCCTGAAGTTGACGACGTACTTCAACGAGCGGCAACGCACTGGTGCCGAATGTCGCCGACCCGGCGGTTCCGGCGGTCAGTTTCTCGCCGAGAGCCTGCTGCGCCTCTACGGCGAACGGCGGGTCGCGACGAGCGTGATGCTGCGCGGCATCGGCAGCTTCGGCCCGCGTGAGGTGCTACGTAGTGACGAGTGGCTGAGCATGTCGGAGGACCCGCCCGTCACGGTCGCCGCCGTCGATGCTCGCGACAAGATCGCCCGGTTGGTCGACGACGTCGTCGCGATGACCCCGCGCGGACTGATCACGCTGGAGCGGGCCCGGCTTGTGAGCGCCGATGTGAATGAATTCGTCGCGCCGGCGAACGACTCTGCGAAGCTGACGATCTATCTCGGGCGCCAGGAACGCGTCGACCGCACTCCGGCCTACCAGGCGATCTGCGACCTGCTCTACCGCGAGGGGGTCTCCGGCGCATCGGTGTTCCTCGGCGTCGACGGCACGGTGCTGGGCGAGCGGCGCCGGGCGCGTTTCTTCAACCGCAACATCGACGTGCCGATGATGCTCATCTCGGTCGGCACGACCGAAGCGATTGCCCGCGTGGTGGCTCAACTCGGCCCAATGCTGCGACGGCCGCTACTCACCGTCGAGCGCATTCGAGTGTGCAAACGCGACGGGTCGCTGCTGGCCCGGCCCGACGCGCTGCCGATGGCCGACGAGCAGGGGCGAGCGCTGTGGCAGAAGCTGATGATCTACACCTCGTCGGCCGCCCTCCACAACGGCGCGCCGATTCATCGCGCGCTGGTGCGAGCGCTGCGCACATCTGGCACCGCCAGCGGGGCGACCGTCCTGCGCGGTATGTGGGGCTTTCACAGTGACCGCAAACCTCACGGCGACAGACTCTTTCAGCTCACTCGGCAAGTTCCGGTGATGACGATCGTCGTCGACACCCCCGACCGCATCGCCCGCAGCTTCGAAGTCGTCGACGAGTTCACCCGCGAGCACGGCTTGGTGACGTGTGAAATGGTGCCGGCGCTGGTGCTCGTCGACGGCCAGCACCGCAGCGGCAGCACCGGACTCGCCGATCACAGTTATTGACCTTGGTCCGGCACGCTCGCCGACGCCTAGGGGTGCCCGCCGCGACTGTCTGCGCGCACGCTGAGCAAGACGACCGCGTCGGCGGCGGCCTGAAGGTTGTGCCGCACAGGGGGAATCACCAGGAAGTCGCCGATCGCGCCCTCCCATGTCTCGTTGTCGGCGGTCACCTTGACCTCTCCGGTCAAGACCTGAAGCGTCGCTTCGCCGGGGCTTTCGTGCTCGGCAAGCTCACGTCCCGCGACGAGCGCGATGACGGTCTGGCGCAGAAAGTGCTCGTGGCCGCCGTAGATCGTCTGCGCGGATCGACCGCTGTTAGATTGCCGCGCCCGCGCCAGCTGTTCGTCGGCCACTGCTGTCAGCGACAGCGAATCCATAGTCCCTCCTCGGCGTCACGCGGCGAGTAACCCGATGCCGGAGACCAGCAGCGCGACCGTGTCAGCTCCAATCCAACGTAAGCGTAGTGACCGTGCGACGCGGGGCTCACGGCGCGGTCATGCCACCGCGCGGTCGGCGTCGGCTCCCGGGGCGAGGTTTGAGCTATCACCCGATGCGCAATTCGGTCCATGTGGAATGGGAGTGCATCGTGGTGGGCGGCGGGGCAGCGGGGCTGAGCGCGGCGCTGGTGCTTGGCCGGGCCCGGCGGCGCGCTCTGCTCATCGACGCTGGCGAACAGAGCAATCTGCCATCACACGGGATCGGCGGCCTGCTGGGCTTCGACGGCCTCCCGCCGTCGGAGCTCTACGCGCGCGGACGCCAAGAGCTGGCTGCCTACCCGAGCGTCGAGTTGTGCGACGAGCGCGTGGTGCGCGGCCGGAGAATCGACGGCACGTTCGAGTTGGAGCTCGCCAAGGGTGCATGCCTACGCGCCAAGCGCGTGCTGTTGGCCACGGGCATGCGATATTGCCCGCCGGAGTTACCGGGACTGCCCGAGCTCTGGGGCAGGTCGGTGTTCCAGTGCCCGTTTTGCCACGGCTGGGAAATGCGCGACAAACGGCTGGCCTCGCTGGCGGCGGGCGAAGAGGCCGTGCACGGCGCGCTGATGCTGCGCGGATGGAGCGACGACGTCGTCGTACTCACCGACGGTGCAGCACATCTGGACGAAGACGATCGGCGGCGGTTACACGCGGCGCAGGTCAGGATCGACGACCGGCGCATCGTCGAACTGATCGGTCGCGACGGTCAGTTGACCGCGATCGCCTTCGCCGACGGTGATCGCTTGCACCGTGACGGTCTGCTCGTGGAGGCGCCGCTGCGGCAGCATTCCGAGCTTGCCGAGCAACTGGGTGCATCGTGCGCGCCCGGTCCGCTGGCCGCGGATGCCCTCGGCGTGGACGCGCTGCATCGGACCACTGTGCCCTCGGTGTTCGCCGCGGGCGACGTATGCACGGAACAGCCTTCGGTGGCCGGTGCGATCGCGGCGGGCTCACAAGCGGCGATGATCGTCGTGCAAAGCCTGCTTGCCGACGAGTTCGACTTGCCTTATCCGCCGGATAACTAGGTACGGGGAGCTGCGCCGAAAGCGCTCAGCACGTTGCGGGTGATGGTGGCCGCCGCGGGGTTCAACCGCGACGTCCGGATCGCGGGGGCGTTGTAATCGTCTAGCCCCCAACACCATTGGATGGTTCCGGTGCTGAAGACGCCCGCGCCGCCGGCGGCGGTGTAATACGTCATCTGCGCGTTCTGGCCTGGCTGCCCGGTCGCGTCGCTCACCACGGGCGTGCTCGTCAGCGTGACCGTGTTGGCCGGCTCACCCCCGAAGCGGCCGTCGACCTCGTATCCGAGCAGTCCCACCAGCCGGCTGCCGTTCGCGAGTGCCGTGTCTTTGAAAACCCAGTGCGACGCGTCCGTGACGATCATGTCGCCGTCGACCGGGTCGACGATGTACTGGCTTCCCTTCATCTGCTCCTCGGGCCGCGACACGGGCGACTGCCGGAACTGCGCCGTGACGAAGCGGTCGTTCGACGCGTCGCCGTCGTGTGAACAGGGGTCGGCAGCGGCGTCCTTGTACGCAACGATCACCCGGTCCTCGGCGCCGGTGACAGGGCTGGGCTCGAACCGGACCTGCCAGCACGAGGTGTTGGCAGAGAAGAACGCCAAGTTGACCCCGGCGTCGCGGGCCGCCTCGACATTGTCGCGCATCTGCCAGGTCCAGTACTCGTCATGGCCATGGGACATAAAGACTTTCGCGTTGCGCAGTGCGATGGGAGAACCGTGGGTGTCGATGTTGGTGGCATAGCCGACGTCGTACCCCTCCCGTTCGAGCCACCGGATCATGTTGTAGTCCCATCCGGCAGTCGAGATCGGGTAACCGCTGGCGACCGGCTGCACGTTGGTGAGGAAGTCACCCGCGCCCACGCCGCAGGCGGCGGGTTGGCTGGTGCTCGCCGCGTAAGGTCGATTGAACGAGACCTTCACGGCCGCGGGTCCGCTTGGCGCGCCCCATGATTCGCTGCCCCACGGGTAAAGCGATTTGCCGCCCCAATAGTTGTACGCCTGATAGGTGGTGACGGGCAGCTGGAACAGGATGTCGTGGGCGTCGTCGTCACGCACGACGAAGACGACGTAGGACTGCTTGCCGCTGTCGGCCGTAGTGAGCCGCGCGAGATAGACGCCCGTCACCCACGACGAGCCCGTCGTCAGCGTGTATGAAGCAGGCCAGTCGCAGTCGACGAGTCCGGTCGTCGGGTCGGGCGGCGGCACCGGCCGCATTCCGCCCGGGGACGTGACAGGGCCCGCGACCCGACGCGCGCCCAGGCCCTGATACCAGCCCATCCGGAACACCTCGAGCTGGAAGCTCGGCGCGTTGGTGCTGACATGAAAAGAGATCGGCTGGCCGCGCACAATGCTCGTCGCCGAGGCATACCCCTCGATCTCGCGCTTCGCCGCAGGATTTCTGAGAATCCAGTCGGCGGCACCCGGCAGCGCGTTCTCAACGGCGACGTGGTTCCGGGTGGATCGGTCAGCGGTGCAACCGGTCAGCGATCCAACGGGAATAGCGGCGACCGCCAAGCCCATGAACCCGCGCCGCGAAAGCACATCCGCCACCCTATTGCCGCGAGATCGACGTTTTGCACGTCGCCACTCGCACTTTCGCGGCGAAACGTCGGTTTCGGCGATTTAGCGGGGCGGCGGGTGCAGGAGGAATTCGACGAGCACGTTCGCCATGGCCGGGATGGCTTCGTGCGCGATCACTTCGTAGCCGTGTGTGCTCAGCGTCGGCAAGCACAGCAAGCCCGCCCGCGGCGAGAGACCGCTGGCCTTCGCGTGCGACGCGTCGGACTCGAATGCACCGAGGACGGCTGCTTGTGGCGACAGTCCCAACTTGTCGGCGATGTCCATCAACCGGTCTGCGACGTCTTTGTCATAAACGCATTCCGCATCGCTGTAGGCGACGATCGGTCCGCCATTGACGGTGGTGGTGTACTCCCGCTCGGTCGGCCCGACCTCCAGCGCCAGCGTCAAATCCCCAGGCAGCGTGCGGCTGGCGTATGAGCCGCCCACGCCGCCGATCTCCTCGTTGGTCGTGAACACCAAATAGACGTCTGTTTCGGGTTTCTGCCCGCGCTCGCGCAGTAGGCGTGCCGCCTGCAGCAGCGCAGTCACCGACGCGCGGTCGTCCATGAAAGTAGCAGCCGAGATAGTCACCGACGTCGAGCAGCGTCCGCTTGCTCCGGTCGATGCAGACGCGCGTACCCGGCCCGACGCCCGCGGCGGTCAACTCATCGAGGGTGCGCCCGGTGAAGACGTATACGTGCGTCCAGTCCAGCGACTTGTCGCCCTGGTCGGGCTTGGTCTCCCAGATCCGCTCGCTTTCCTTGGTGGTGTGCTCCGAACCCAGCGTCAGCACGCCGATCAGCATCTGTTGATCACCGAGTACGGCCACCGGGCCGAGGCCGAAGTTCGCCGGATACATCGTGCCCAGCGGCGTCAGGTGCAGGGTTGCATCCTGCTCGACGCGCTTCACGATCATCGACAGCTCGTCCATATGCGCCATCACCCGCGTCGCCCGCGCGCTTTCGTCAGTGGCGCTGCCCCGGATCAAGCCGACCAGATTTGCGGCCTCGTCGACCCAGAGCTCGTCGACCGCAGGCTCGAGCTCGCGGCGACAGATGTCGCGAACGGCGTCCTCTTGGCCGCACGGCCCGTATGTCCACAGCAACTCCTGAAGTAAGTCGCGGGCCAGCTCGCAGTGATTGTCGGTCACGCCGCCTCCTCATCCACCCAACGACGAGTTACCAGCGACAGCGCCCGAAAAACATCGGCGGCACCCGCGTAGGTACTACGGTTTCTGCATGAGAAGCGCGGTCTATGGACGCCGGATCGGCACGTTTGCGGTCACGTTGGGTATCGGCGCGGCGATCGCCAACGGCCCGGCGGTCGCTGTGGCCGACGACGGCGGGTCGCCGAGCTCACCAGGGTCCCCGGCAAAGTCGATATCCACTCCTGGGGCGAACTCTTCGACGACATCGACTTCGTCGAGCAGGCGATCGAAACAGTCCGCGAGGACGAACCTGCCCACGAAAGCGCCGCGAACCCCGCGGCATTCTTCGAGTCAAGCGCGCTCATCGACGCCCAGCGTCGGTCTACCCGCCGAAATCCCTGATCTTCGCCACCGGGCCAAACCATCACAGTCGTCCTCCGCCAGGAAGACGCCGAACGCGGCCGATGTCACCACGCTCAGCACACCCACCCTGAAGACCCCTGCAATTGCCGAGACCCGGGAGAGCCTCTCCCCCGTGATCGCATCGGCGACTCCGTCCTCACCGACACAGTCGGCGTCGAAGACGTTCGGAGCGCAGTTCGTGCCCACCCCGGCCAGTGCGCCGTCGACGCCGGCAATTGCCGTGCGCAGCTTCGTATCTCGGGTCTTGTCGGCATTCGGCCTCGGACCGCAGTCGACCAGTAGCCCCGCCGCGCCCGCGCGGACACCCGCTCTGTGGACCATGCTGGCCTGGGCACGCCGCGAATTCGAATCGCTGACACCGCCGGCGTTCACCGCCCCGGCGGCCACGACCGCGACCGGCCAGCTTCCGAGCGCCCCCGCGCAGGCAGTAAGCCCGCTCGGGACCGCGCAACAGCTCGCCGCGGAGCAACTCGCGACGGAAACCCTGAACACGTGGCCGGTCAAGTTGATGAAGCTCGTTCTGAAATCCGGCTGGCTTTCGATCGCACAGCGCGAATTCGCGCTCGTCGACGGACCCGACCAGGAAAACCTGGCCGCGCTGAACGAGGCCGTCGATGAGTACGCGATGGCCGCGGCGTTCCAGCAGCAAATCCTGGACTCCAACAACCCGATGGCGGTCATGCAGGTGGCTCCCCCGCATATTTGGTACGGCCAAGATGTGCCCGGCTCACGCATCCTCTACGACAACCCCGACACGATCTACCGCTTCATGGGCGTCAACAAGGCATCGTCGTATGTGATCACCGGTCGCTTCACGGGCAAAATGCCGGCCGATACGACCTTCAGCGTGCTGACCGGATTGTCCGGGGTCACCGCACAGGTACTGACCACACACGACCTCCTCGTCGATTCCGACGGCAGGTTCACGATCACTGTGGACGGGTCAGCGGGCATGCCGGGGACCAATCATCTACAACTCACCTCCGACTCCACACTGATCGCAGTGCGAAATACGTTGTCCGACTGGAACACTCAGAATCCGATGAGCTTGTCGATCGAGCGCGTCAGCGGTCCTCCCGATAGCCTGTTCAGTCAGCTGGGCGGATTCGCTATCCCGTTCATCGGGCCGCTGGTGGTGGACAGCCCGCTCCTGACGAGGTTGGTGTCGTCGATTCCGCCGCTGGCCGACCAGCCGCCGCTGATACGGGGACTCGAGACCGCGGTCGTGATGGGTCTCGGTCTGCGGATGGAGGCGAAGTACATCAAAGTGGCGACGACGGATCCGACGACCGGTCAGCTTCGCCAGCCCAACGTGCTGCCCGACCCGACGAGCAACGCAGAATTCTTGGCTACGCAGCTGCAAAGTGCCGGCTACTTCCAACTGGCCGACGACCAGGCTCTGGTTGTCACGATCAACCCAGGTAACGCAGGCTATTTCACGGTTCCGGTGACCAACGACTGGACGATCACCGACAACTACTGGGATCAGCAGACCAGCCTGAACAACGCGCAGATGAAATACACCGCCAATCCGGACGGGACGTACACGGTGGTGATCTCGCCGACCGATCCGGGCGTGGCGAACTGGGTGTCGACGGGCGGCTTGAACCAGGGCACGATCTCGATCCGGTTCCAGGATCTCGACACCACCTCCTCGGCGGTGCCGACCGTCAGGGCGCAGCCGGTCTCGATCCTTCAGCTGTCGACCGTATTGCCGCCGACGACTGTCTATGTCAATCCTGCTGAGCGTGCTGCACAGCTCGCCTTGCGAAAAGCGGGCTTCGACAATCGGTTCGCGCCCTATCCCCAACCGTAAGACCCTGTATCGTTCGCACGTTGCCACCGAAGAGCCGCCGGCCGAGGGGACCGAATGTGAAAGGCTCGGTTGTCGATGTCTACGCCGTATCACGCCTCGCCGTCCGGTGGACCCGCGATTCCACAAGACGCACTGGCTCAGCCCCTGTCGGTGATGCTCGTCGAGGACGACCGAGCCGACGCCCTGTTGGTAGAAGAGCTGATCGCCGACCTGGCCGTCGACATTCGGCTGGTATGGGTGCAGTCCGTCGCCGATGCCGAGCGTGAATTGACCGCCGGGCGCCCAGACTGCATCCTGCTGGACCTCAATCTTCCGGACGCCACGGGTATCGACGCCCTCGACGGCATCGCCAAACGTGACGCGACCATTCCCGTCGTGGTGCTGACTGGGCTCGTCGACGAACACTTCGGGGTCTCGGCCGTCGCGTCCGGCGCGCAGGACTATTTGGTGAAGGGTCGCGTCGACTCAGAAATCCTGCGTCGGTCTCTGCTGTATGCCATCGAGCGTAAGCGGGCCGAGATCACCGCGGTCGACCTGTACACCAGTCAGCTGCGAGCCGAGGAGAACGCGCGCCTTGAACGCGGCCTCTTGCCGTTGCCGCTTCTCCTGGATGAACCCGGCGTCGACATCGTGACCCAATACCGACCCAGCCGGCGCAACGCGCTGCTGGGCGGCGACTTCTACGACGTCGTGCAAACTCCGGACCGGACGGTGCACGTGGTGATCGGCGACGTCGCCGGTCACGGGCCCGACGAGGCCGCGTTGGGAGCCGCGTTGCGCATCGCCTGGCGCGCGCTCACACTCGCCGGTTTTCACGGCACCGCCCGGATGCGACAGCTCGAGGAGCTGCTCAAAGCGGAACGCGGCACCACAAGCGTTTTCGCGACGGTGCTGACTGTCGCGCTCGATCCCGCCGGCACCCGTGTCACAGCAGTGCGCGCCGGCCATCCCGGGATGTTGCTGCACGGGGCGGACAGCGTCGAGTGGATCGAGCCGCCCGGCGGCCCGCCACTGGGTCTACATGGCGATTGGCCGCAACACGACTTCGAGCTGCCGGAGGGCCACGGCTTGTTCCTACTCACCGACGGTCTCTTCGAAGGACACTCCGGTCACGGCAACGCACGCCTCGGCGAGGACGGCCTGCTCGCGCTCGCTCGTTCGCTGGCGCCGCTACCGGGCGCCGCCTTCGTCGACGCGGTCATCGATGCGGCTGAGGCTTGCGCACAAAGCCGCGGCGGCATCGACGACGACATCGCAGTGGTGCGCGTCGAGCGGACGACGACATGACCGACGAGACCGCGGCCGCCGACCGAACCCACCGCAGATCCGCGCTGACGGTTCAGGGGTGGCTGGCGCTGGTGCTGTCGGTCATGGGGGTCGTCGTACTCGCGGGTGCGATCGCCGGGGCAATTCTGCTTCGCCGCACCGACGCGGTATCCAACCAGCTCAGCGATCACATCCAGCCGGCACGGGTCGCGGCCTATCAGCTGCAAGCGGCTCTGCGCGATCAAGAGACAGCTCTGCGCGGCTACGTCCTTGCCGCGGATCGGCAGTTCCTCGAACCTTATTTCGATGGGCAACGCGCGGAACATGCAGCTGCGCAAGATATTCGGCAGCACGTCGGGAATCGCCCAGAACTTCTCGCCGATGTGAATGCGATCGAGCAGGCCGCGACAGCATGGCGCAGAGATTACGCCGAGCCATTGATTACGGCAGTGACTCCCGGCGTTCCCAACGTGATCAACAGCACCATAGCCGACCGGGGTAAGGCCGAATTCGACTCTCTGCGTGGGTTTTTCGAGCGCCAGAACCAGCACCTCACCGCGGCCAGGGCCGACGGGATCGCCGAACTCAAGACCGACCGGGCCTGGCGTGACAGCGTGCTGATCTCATTGGTGATCGTCTTCTTCGTCACTGCGCTGCTGCTGGCGGTGCTGGTGCGAGGGGCGGTCACCCGTCCTCTCGCATCGCTAGCCGCGGCATGCCGGCGGATCACCGAAGGAAACTTCACCGAAAAAATCTCGCTGGCCGGGCCGAAGGATCTGTGCGCCATGGCCGCCGACGTCGACGATATGCGGCAGCGCATCGTGGAAGAACTCGACGGGGCACACTCCGCGCGTGCGGAGCTGGCCGAGCAAGCAGCCGAACTGGACGAGCAGGCCGTCGAACTTCGGCGCTCTAACGCCGAATTGGAACAATTCGCCTATGTCGCATCTCACGACCTGCAGGAGCCCCTGCGCAAAGTGGCATCGTTCTGCCAACTGATTCAGAAGCGATACGGCGACCAGCTTGACGAGCGCGGCGTCGAGTACATCGAGTTCGCCGTGGACGGTGCCAAACGGATGCAGGTTCTCATCAACGACCTGCTGACGTTTTCCCGGGTCGGCCGGCTCGGAACGCTCAGCACCGAGGTCGATCTCGACGGCGTGCTCGACGCCACCCTCGCCAACCTGTCCGCCGCCATCGACGAGTCCGGTGCGGTAGTCGTACGCAACAGCCGCCTTCCCACGGTCGTCGGGGATCCGACGCTACTGACGATGCTGTGGCAAAATCTCATCGGGAACGCAATCAAATTCCGGCGCAGCGGTTTGGCGCCGCGCATCGAGATCGACTGTGGACGCGACATGCGCGACGGTGAGCAAGATTGGCTGTTCAGTGTGACGGACAACGGCATCGGTATTGCCGAGGAATTCGCGGACAAGGTGTTCGTGATCTTCCAACGTCTGCACGTACGAGACACGTACGCCGGAACTGGTATCGGCCTGGCAGTGTGCAAGAAGATCGTCGAGCACTATGGCGGAGCAATTTGGATCGACACGTCATACACGAACGGAACCAGAATCCGGTTCACGCTGCCCGTCGCGGATTCGGAAGAATTGGCAGCCTCTTCGAAAGGAAAGCATTCATGACACCGGCCGGTCGGGCGATCTCCGTTCTGCTCATCGAGGACGACCCCGGAGACGAGCTCATCACCCGAGAAGCATTCGAGCACAACAAAATCAAGAACATCCTTCATGTGGCGCATGACGGCGAGGAGGGGCTGAATTTTCTCTACCGCCGTGGCGATTTCGCCGACGCGCCACGACCCGACTTGATCCTGCTTGACTTGAACCTGCCGAAATACGACGGTCGGCAATTGCTCGAAAAGATCAAGTCCGATCCAGATTTGTCCCACATTCCCGTCGTCGTGCTCACCACCTCCTCTGCCGAGGAAGACATCCTGCGCAGCTACAAGCTCCACGCCAACGCCTACGTCACCAAGCCGGTCGAGCTCGACCAGTTCATGAACGCAGTCCGCCAAATCGACGAGTTCTTCGTTCAGGTTGTCCGTCTACCGCATTCGTGAATTGGCGAACCGCGCGATAAAGTCTCGGGCGTCATTGGACAGTCAGTTCGAGGCGCTCGCGGCGGCGGACCAGAATGCTGGGCAGCCAAGGACCGATAGCTACGGCATCAATTCGGCTCGTTCGGTCGAACACAGCGCCGAAAACCAGGCGGGCCTCCAGGCGCGCGAGGGCGGCACCGACGCAGAAGTGCGCTCCCCTGCCGAACGTGAGATGTCCTCTGCCGCTGGGCCTATCGAGCCGGAACTCGTGCGGCGCGTCGAACTGGGTGGGATCCCGGTTCGCAGCTCCCCACAACAGCAGCAGACGCGAACCGGCCGACAGGTCCGCGCCGCCCAGCGACGTGTCAGCGACCACGTGACGGTAGTGCCCGCGAAATGGGGGTTCGTACCGCAGCGTCTCTTCGATGAACATGTCCAGCAGGCCGGGGTTTTCGCGTATTTGTCGTTGAAGGTCGGGACGTGTTGCCAAGATCTCCATCGCATTGCCCAGCAGCGAACCGGTGGATTCACCGCCGGCGCTGAAAAGGATGATCATCATCACCTGCGCGGCGAGTTGGTCGAATTCGCCTGAGGCGCATGCCGATGCCAAGTCGCCCAGCAGATTGTCCTGGGGGTTAGCAGCCGCCCGCTCGAAGTGGTCGAGGATATAGCCGCCCAGTTCCAGCGCCGCAAGGCTTCCCGCTGCAAGCTGATCTTGGTCGACCAGTCCGTCGAGGAGATGCGTGCTCGCATACGCCCACTCCGTCAGCTGGCCTACGTCAGCGGCGGGAACGCCGATCAAGCGTGCGACGACCATCATCGGAAGTGCGTTGGCCAACGCCTCCATCCACTCGATGCTTCCGTCGTGGAGGCCGTCGCTCCAGAGTCGGTCGAAGGTTTCGGTGATGAATGGCGCCATCGCATTGATCCGCTTGGCGGCCAACCGGGGTACCAACATCTTGCGGTGCACGGCGTGGGCGGGGTCGTCCGCGGTGGCGAGGATCTGGGTGGGTCCGCCCAGGTCGCCGATCTCGAACGGCACAACGCCCTCGGGCGTGTACGTCATCGTCGCGGTCAGGTTCGACGAGAAGTCCTCGGGGCGGTTGAGCGCATCGTTGATCGCCGCCCAAGTGCAGGCCACGTAGAAACCTGACTCACCGATGCGGTGCACAGGTGATTCGGCACGCAGCCTGTCGTACAGCGGATACGGGTCCTGCAAGGCGTCGGTGCCGAAGAACTCCAGCGGATCCTTCAGAAGCGTCACCCCATCAGGTTGACCAGCGCAAACGACGCGGTCAACTGGACTGCCACAAGTCGAGACTTGTCCTCAATTCGCCGCCGCCGCTGTCGTCTCGCCCGCCGGGTCCGGGCCTGCGGAAAGGCCTGAGAATTCTCACCCACTTGTCTCATGGGTGAGATAAATTCAGTTTCCGTGTCACGAGACGACTGGCTGTTTGAGGATGGCCGACGGGCGCTCGCCACCGAACGTATCTACGCGAAGGCGGCCGAGTTGATGTTCCGCGAGGGCATGGAGGCACTCAGCGTCGACCTATTGGCCGCACGCACGAACTGTTCGAGAGCCACCATCTACCGCTACGTCGGCGGAAAGAAAGACATCCGCGAAGCGGTGCTCGCGCGCGCGGCCACTCGCATCGTCGACATCGTCCGCGGCAGTGTGGACGGCCTCAGCGGTCCCGACAGAGTCTTGACCGCGATCGAAGTGGCGGTCGAACAGATCCGCTCCGATCCGGCCGGCCAGCTGTTCCTGGATTGGTCACGGGGCGGCCACGGATGGAACTGGCTGACGGCGTCTCCCGCAGTGACGGACTTCGCCACTGAACTCACCGGCCTTGCGGGGGATGACGCGCGCGCGGCGCAGTGGATCGTCCGCCTGGTGCTGTCGCTGTTGTTCTGGCCCGACGCTGACCCGCAGGCGGAACACCAGCTGCTGCAACGATTCGTGGCCCCGGCGTTCGCCGGCGAGGGCACGCTTTCGTGAGCTGCGGCGGCGGTTCGACTGAGCGGAAGTCGGGTACTCGGAGCCAACGGTTCGAAGGAGTACACGATGGCCAAGGATCACGGTTCAAGCATCAAGAACGACAAGCAGTACGAGGGTCTGCGCAAGAAGGGGATGAGCAAGTCGCGCGCCGCGGCGATCTCGAACTCGTCAGGATCCTCCAGTCGAGGCGGCAAGAGTTCGGGAAGCAGTCAGAGCAGTCGCAGCAGCGGTAGCGGCAGCGGGGGAAACCAATCCCAGAAGAAGGCTGCCGGGCGCAAGGGCGGCAAGAAGTCCAGCTAGGTCGCTTTCCCGGTCGGCGAAACGCCTGCCAGGCTCGCGCTACCAAGAAGGTTCTGATAAATCTCGGGGCGAACCGCAACGGCATCGGGCAAGAACCCGAAGATCGGCCAGTCGTGGATCAATCCGTTGCGGAGTATGAACGTGAAGTTGGTCAGGCCCTGCACGTTTACTCGCTGCTGCAAATCAAGTGTCTCAGGGGACAACAGGTCAAGCGATCCCGAGAAGACGGCCGTCGGCGGAAGACCTTCGAGCGATCCGAAAAGCGGGCTGACCAACGGATCCATCGGATCGAGGCCGCCCGCCCACAGTTGACCATCCTTTCGGAGGTGTCGCACATCGAGAAGCGGATCTTTCGGATCGATGGTCTTGCTGGCCGGATCGCTGACCGTCGCGTCGATCCACGGAGCCAGAAGAACCATGCACCCCGGGGTCAGTGCACCCCGTCGTACCAATTCTTGAACCGCGGCCAACGCGATAGCGCCACCCGCAGAGTCACCGAGGACGCTGACGTTTTCCGCTCCGTGCTCGTCGATCAGCTCCGAGATGAAGTCGGCGGTCTCCGGTACGACGATCCCCGCAGTTCCCTTGGGGGCCAAGGGGTAAAGCGGCACGACGACTGTTGCGCCGGTGTCGCGGGCCAGGTTGGCGTAGGTCCCCCAGTGGAAGAGGCTGACTTGTGCAACGTATGCGCCTCCGTGGAGCGCGACGACATACTTGTCCGACGGTGACGGCGTCTGCAGCGTCCACACCGGCATTCCGTCGTATTCGCTCCGTTGAACGTTCAGTCCGCGCGTCAAGAACCTCGGCGGAATGCCGTCGGTGAACAGCGGGACTTTGAGGCTGGTGAAAGCAAGCAGCCCGCCGAAGGGACGCAGCGCCAGATCGACGAGATGAAGCCCCGCGACAACGACTCGCGCGACAAACGACGGCTGTCCGGTGTACACCGGCTGCACTTGTACGGAAGGCGGCGGGGACACGGCGGTGCCGGCTGCAATCAACTTGTCGCTGATGAGCGTGTTCGTGGTCGTGCTGACGTCACCGGACGCCGCGAAACCTGGTGACGCTTGCGCGAATTCGCGGCGCGCGAAGGCCAGCAATGTCCAAAGCGCAGGCGCCTGCGCGGGCGCGGTCGGTGACGTCGTCGCGGTCGGGGATCCCAGTACGGCGTGCAGCACCGCTGACAACGTGTTGCCGACTACCGTCGCCGCTCCTGTCGGCTTTGCTACCACGGGGGTGGCGGCCGGCTTCGGTGAGAGGGCGTCGGCGGTGACAACCGCTGTCTTGGTGATGACGAGCGGTGCCTTTCGGGGCACTGCGGCGCTCACAGTGATGGGCGCCAGCGCTGCGGCGAGTCGGCGCGGCTTGATGTCGCTCGTCTGGCTTGTCACCGAAGAATTCACGGGGAGACGCTGCGGCGCTTTCGGCTCTCTCGTCATGGTTGGGCTCGAGGCGAAGGTTGGCACCATCCGACGTTTGGTCTCGAGGCGCGGGGTCAGGGACCGCACCGTGTGATCCGCGCTGGGTGTCTTGGGCGCGAGAACGGTGCGCTTGGAGGCCGATGGGCTCGACAGATTCGACATCGTCGGAACGCGGCCCAACGAATCGCTCGTGGGCGTCTTCGTCAATCTCGCCGGGCGGGACGTCGACGACGCGGAACTCTCAGCCGGGGAACCTGACGACGGCGATGTTGGTGATCCTGCTGGGTCAGCGTGAGCGACCACATATCCAAACTGCGTGGTCAGAGCTGCAGTGATAACACAACCGGCGACGAGTCCCCCAACTCGACCCAAGACTTTCGGGATACCCAATCTCTGCGACCCATCGTTGCAAACGCTTGCTGAGCATCTGCTTAGCATGGCTGCGGTAGGAGGTCAAGCGATCGCCTGTCGTAGAAGTTGAGGGACCTACAGTCGGCGCCCGACGCTCAGGTGCCGAGCCGCGGCGCGAACAGCGGAACGAAGACGTCCTCCCCGTCGACGTCGTGGTGTTCGAAGCGCACCTCGACCGGAAGCCCGACGTACACCGAGTCCGGCTCGCACTCAACGATGTTCGCTGCGATACGCAGGTCGGTCTGCTCTGCCAACTCGACGATCGCGATCACATATGGCACCGGGACGGCGGGGTTGAACGGCTGATGGTTGACCGTATAGGTGAACACGGTGCCGTAACCCGAGACCGGGCGCGCGACGAGCGCACTGCCACAGTCCGGGCAGTCTGCGGGCGGTGGGTGAACCCAGAGACCACATTGCGTGCACCGGGCGATCATCAGGTGCCCGTCTGCGCCGGCCGTCCAGAACGCTCGATTGTGCTCATCCAATTTCGGCAGGATTCGTGCCGGAGTCGCGGGTAACACCTCATCTGGCATGACACGGAACGTACATTGTTGCCCGATGAGCTACTTCGAGAAGAATGCGATCATCAGCGGTCTCGGCATCTCCCACATCGGCCGCCGCACCGGGACCGCCGGGCTCGAACTCACGCTGGAGGCAGCGCGCGCCGCCATCGATGACGCGGGTCTGACCGCAGACGACATCGACGGAATCGCCACCTTCGGCGACACCCCGGCCTCCGAAGTCACAGGCGCACTTGAGGTTCCGGGGAGCGACCAGACGTTCGGATTCGATACCGGCGGAGTGCTCACACCGGTCATGTCGGCTTTCCGCGCCGTTTCGGAGAAGCGCGCACGCCATGTACTGGTTTATCGGACGGTTCTCATGCTGGGGGGGTCGATGATCGATGCGCCAGCCACCTCGACGCCCAATCCATTGGCCTCGCCGCCGCTCGAACCTCAGTTGCCCGGAACGCGAAGGAAACTCGCGCCGTTCGAAGACATCGAGGAACTGCTCAGCGCGCACGCCTACTCCGCTGCGAACTGGCTGGCGATGCACTGCCGTCGCCATATGGAACTGTATGGAACCACCAAGGAGCACTTGGGCTGGCTGGCGATCAACAGCAGGCGCAATGCTGGACTCAACCCGCTTGCGACCTACCGCGAGCCGATGGGCATGGACGACTACCTTGCGGCCCGGCCGGTGTCGACGCCGTTCGGCCTGTTCGACTGCGACGTCCCGGTCGACGGGTCGATCGCACTGGTGGTCTCACATGCCGATTACGCACCGGACTGCCCGAATCCGCCTGTCGCGGTTGAGGCGATCGGCGGGGCCTATGGCTCGGGTGGGTGGTTCCACCGCGACGACTTCCCCAAAATGGCATCGGTCGAAGCCGCGGACCAAATGTGGTCGCGCACGGATCTCACTGCATCGGATGTGGCTGTCGCCGAGTTATACGACGGCTTCACGTATCTCACGTTCGCATGGCTGGAGGCGCTGGGCTTCTGCGCCGACGGCGAGGCCGGCCCGTTTGTCGACGGAGCGACGCGGATTGCGCTCGACGGGGAGCTACCCCTGAACACCTACGGAGGCCAGCTGTCGGCAGGCCGGATGCACGGCTACTGGCTAGTGCACGAGGCATGCCTGCAGCTGCGGGGTCAGGCCGGTGACCGCCAATTGGCTCCTCGGCCCGAAGTGGCAGCGGTCGGGGCAGGAGGTGGACCGATCGCAGGATGCATGCTGTTGACCTGTTGACGCGACAGAGGAGAATGCAGTGCTCGACCGCATCGACTTCGAGGTGCGCACCGACGCACCGACGCTGGACCACTACCGCCGCGCGTGGCTGCCGGGCCCCGGCGTCGGCCTGGCCGGAATGTGGGTAGGCGCGGTGGTCAGCGACGCGGCCGGTCAGGACTACTGGGGGCTGCGCGGAGCCGACGACTTCCTTGCCGGGATGACCCACGTGGTATCGCCGATCACCGGATTCAAGAAGTTACAGAAGACATTCGACCCAGATCCGCCGCATCTGTTCCCCGAGTACTCCTCGATCGACTGGTTCGAGCCGCTCGAGTACAGCGACGACGGAACCAGCGTCCAGTTGACCTACTACAGCGGCCGCATGGTGCGCGACGCCGAGGGCTTTCACTGGTACGACGCCTCTGACCGATGGCAGTTGCACGGCAGGCCCGCCTCCGACGTCTTCACCATCCATGTGCCGGTTCAGGACGGGATCGACGACGAGGTCTACTACCGCCACGAATTGTTGAATGCCACCGGAACTGTCAATGGGGTCGAGGTCTCGGGCTACCTACACCAAGACTATTCGTACGGCCCGCCCGGAACGATCTATCCGGAATTGCCGATTGTCCGCCAGCTGCAAGGCATGTGGGTGTCCTGGCTGGTCGAGTACGGCGAGGACGAGTGGTGTGGCGGCTGCTTCTGGCAGGGTCGAGACGGCCTCGCTTTCGGACCCGGCTACCAGTTCAAGGACGGCATCACCACGGCTCACGACGACATCACCGCCCGCCCGACCTTCGACGGCGCCGGCAAGTTGGTGCGGCTGGACGTGTCGATCGGCGCCGATTCCTATGCGTTCGACTTCGACACCGCCGGTAGCTACATCCACTACTTCGGGAGAATCACCGACCGGTGTCGCGATGAGCCGCTTGCGCGAAGAGCAGAAAGCAGCGATGAGCCGCTTGCGCGAAGAGCAGAAAGCAGCGATGAGCCGCTTGCGCGAAGAGCAGAAGGTCCCGGCAGGCGGCCCGCGCGAAGCTGGTGCTGGGTGGAGTACGCCGCGGGGCTGATCACACCAGAAATCTTGGACCTGATGCTGCAGCGTTTCCGGCTGGCCCGCGGGCGTTGACGGGCACCTCCCGCTGACACTGTCACACTGTTGGCTATTTAGCTGTTTCGGCCCTCGCCGGTGGCCAGTCGGCGTAAAGTTCGTCGGCGCCAGAGCCTCCCATCGAGCAAGGAGCCATGATGGGTTATCTCAGTTATGTCGGCCGGGTCGGGGCATTAGCGGTTGCGCTCGGAGTCGGATCTGCAGTTGCGGGCCTGCCGGGAGTCGCACTGGCCCAGCCCTCCGGCTCGGACGCCTCGTCCAATTCTTCGACTTCGAACTCGCCTGATTCGACGGCTTCCCCGGCAACGGACAACTCGTCGTCCACGGGCGGTGCGGCAGCAAGCCCGGTCAAGTTGCCGAGCAAGCTCTTCAGGCGGACGGCCACCCCCCCGGCCACGGCCAAGAGCGACCGGTCGGACCTCGACACCTCAGCACTGAGGCGAACTGCCCGACGGCAACTGGATTTGGACCGCGCACCGAAGACGTCGTCACGACACAGTTCGCTAACCGCAACTGCGCCACTGGTTACGGCGAAATCACCGAGCGTGCCGGATATTTCGACCAATAGCTCATCAATAGTGCAGTCGCCCATCGCGTCAGCGTCGATCACCACGACGCAAAATACTCGGCTTGGGACGTTCGCCGTCGCCAAACGAGCGGCAGATCTGTCGCCAAACACGTTGGCGCCCAATCAAACCGCTGCGGTTGCCGCACAGTCTCAAGTCGCACCTTCCAGCACACGACAGAACATCGTCACCAGCGTGGTGTCCAGCTTGCTGAGCTGGGCGGGTTTGGACCCGTCGATGTCCAATAGTCCTGCCGCGCCGGCTACAACGCCGATGTTGTGGACAGTGCTGGCCTGGGCACGTAAAGAGATGGAGTCTCTGCGCAACCAGACCTCGGATGTCGGGGCCGCGTCCGTGACGACAAGTCTGGTCCAAAGCGCGAACTTACTGGTCAACCCCGGCGCCGAATTCGGCGACCCGTCGTTGTCAGGGTTCAGTTCGGTGACCGTTCCGGGCTGGACCGTGACCGGCACACCGACCGTTATCAAATACGGAACCAAGGTGCGTCTGCCGTTAGGGCTCTCGTTCCCGGGGCCGACGCTGCCCGCGTTTCTCGGATTCCCGACCGCGCAAAGCGCGCCTCCGGACAGCGGCGACCAGTTCTTCGGCGGCGGAAACGTGGCCACGTCGACGATCACCCAAACCGTCGACCTCAACGACGCGGCGTCGCTCATCGACGCCGGCAATCTACCGTTCACATTGAGTGCGGCGCTCGGCGGCAAGGGTTTGCAGCGGTCCGCGGCCTCGGTCACCGTGAACTTCCTGGACGAGAACCATCTGTTCATCAGCTCCGGGCAGCTTGCGCCGGTCACGCCGTTGAATCGTCTCTTCCGGACGGGTCTGGTCGAACGCGAGACCTCGGGGACGGTCCCGACGCTAGCCCGTTACGCGCAGGTGGTGGTGACTTTCGACGACGACAGGAACTACAACAACGCTTACGCCGACGACCTTTCGTTCACGGTCGGCGATCCAAGCTTGACTGCCCCGTCGGCGCCTACGGTGCCGGTATCGACGGTCGGTTCACTCGACCACGTGTTCATGGTCTACATGGAGAACAAGGGCTTTGACGACATCGTCGGCAGCCCCAACGCGCCGTACATGAACAGCCTCATCAATACCTACGGCTTCGCGTCGAACTATTACGCGCTGACCCATCCAAGCCTGCCGAACTACTATCCGATCATCGGAGGCTCGGACTTCGGGGTCAACTTCAACTGCCCCTCGGACTGCTTCGACCCGCCCAGCAACCTGGCCGACGAGATCGAAGCAGCGGGACAGACATGGGCCGCCTACGAGCAGAACGGCGGCGGCACAACCTCTCCCGGGCAGACACCGTTCCTCGCGTTCCATGACATCTTCGACAACCCCGCCCGCGTCGCGAACATCAAACCTCTGACGGACATGGCCGGGGCTCTCGAGTCGGCCGCCACCACGCCGAACTTCGTGTGGTTCCAGCCGGACGAGGACCACAACGGGGAAGGCCCCATCGATACTCTGGCAGGCGCTCTACGGTTCGCCCTGACCCAGATCACCCCCGGTCACCAGTACAACGTGAAGGCCGCCGACCAGTTCCTCCAAGACACGCTGCCCACCATTTTGAACTCGAACGTCTGGAACGACCCCACGCAGAAGAGCGCGATCGTCGTCACGTTCGACGAGGACAACAACAACCTGTCGTTGGGCTTCGGCAACGAAGGCAATCACATCGTCACGGTCGTGATCCCGTCACCGGGCGCTGTGGCCGCCGGGATGCGCGGAGGCCCCTTCATCGCGACCGACTACTACAACCATTACAGCCTGCAGCGCACCATCGAGGATGCGCTTGGGCTTGCCCCACTCACCGACAACGACAAATACGCCCAGCCGATGAACGAGTTTTGGCAGACGCCGGTGGTCACGTAGGCCGCGAGGCCTGGCTCAGCGCGCGCCGCGCACCAGCCGGCCCGGACGGGCGCCGGTGTCGACGCCCTCACGGCGGGTCACGACGCCGTTGACGATCGTGGCGCTGTAACCGGAGGCCCCCTGGACCAGACGCTGTCCACCGGCCGGCAGGTCGTAGGCCATCCGTGCGGGATGCAATGTGAGCGCATCCATATCGATCACGTTGACGTCGGCCTTCTTCCCCACCTCGATGACACCCCGGTCGGTGAGCCCGAACAGCTGCGCGGTGTCGTGGGACTGCTTGCGCACCACGTACTCCAGCGGCAGTTTCTCGCCGCGGTGGCGATCCCGGGCCCAGTGAGTCAGCAGGAACGTCGGGTAGGACGCGTCGCAGATCATTCCGCAATGCGCGCCGCCGTCGGACAGTCCCACCACGCCCGCGGGATGCGTGAGCATCTCGCGGATCGCGTCATGGTTGCCGTAGAAGTAGTTGTAGAACGGCAGCATCAGCATCGCGGTCGCGTCGGACTCGAGCATCAGGTCGTACAACGTCGACAGCGGATCCTCGCCCCGCTCGCTCGCGATCTTCTCGACGGTGCGCTCTTCGGTCGGCTCGTAATCGGGTGGATCACCGAGCGAATAGATCCGGCCCAGCGAGTACTGAACGAGTGCAAACATGTTGTCGAACAACACGTTTGGATCCGGGGGAAGATCGTCATCGGACAGGATCGCCGCCTTGACCGCGGGATCGGCGAGACGCTGGGCCAGCTCCTCGCGGCTGCATTCTGCCTTCAGCCGGCGGAAGGTCGGGCGGTGCGTGAACGCGTGATGGCCGGGGAATCCGAACAACATGCCGAACGGTCGTGCGGCGATCTGCGGGTACAACTCACTGCCCGCCGCATGGGCGGCCGCCGAGATGTCCAGTTGTTCACGCCAGAGATCGGGTGCCGCGTCGACCTGGATCATGCCGAACGAGATCGGCCGGTCGATCTCGGCGCCGAGGCGAGCCATCCACTCCAGTTCCTTCTTGGGCGCGATGATGTCCTCGCCCGCGACGCCCTGCGGGGCCAGCTCGAACACGGCCCGGCCCCCGGCGGCCATGGCCCGGCCGAGCCCGAACAGCTCGTCCTCGGCGGCGTAGGTTCCCGGTACCGGCTCGCCGTCGATGGCGCGGTGGCCGAGGGTGCGCGACGTCGAGAAGCCGAGCGCGCCCGCCTCGACGGCCTCCTGCACGAGGCGCGCCATCGCCGCGATGTCCTCGGGGGTGGCGGGCTCGTTGCGGGCGCCGCGCTCTCCCATCGCATACGCGCGAACAGCGCCATGGGCCACCTGGCTGCCCACGTCGATGGCGAACTCGTGTTTACCGATGACATCGAGGTATTCGGGGTAGCTTTCCCAGCCCCACGAGATGCCCTCGGTGAGCGCGGTGCCGGGAATGTCCTCGACACCCTCCATGAGCCCGATCAGCCAATCTTCTTGGCCGGGGCGCACCGGCGCGAAGCCGACGCCGCAGTTGCCAGTGACGACCGTGGTGACCCCGTGTCCGCTTGACGGCTCCAACAGGCTGTCCCAGCTCGCCTGGCCGTCGTAGTGGGTGTGGATGTCGACGAAGCCGGGCGCGACGATCTTTCCGGTCGCGTCGATCGTCTCGATGGCGTCGCCTTCCAGTGGCGCGTCGCCAGAACCGCGCCGGCGTACCTCGACGATCTTGCCGTTCTTGACGGCGATGTCGGCGTCGAATCGGTCCGCACCGGTTCCGTCGACGACGGTGCCGCCGGTGATCTTGAGGTCGAACACGATAACTCCCTTGGATGCCATGCCGGCCGCTACAGTGGACAATGTAACACTGTTACAGAGGAGCGCTCCAGTGACGACCACTCAAAGCACCGTCCGCCGCGAGGATGCCATCGGCATGCCGCCGGCGCGCCCCACCCTTGTGCCGGCGCAGCGCTACTACTCCCCGGCGTTCGCCCAGCTGGAAATGGAACGGATGTGGCCGAAGGTGTGGCAGCTGGCCTGCACCGTCGACCATGTTGCCGAGCCGGGTGACTATTTCGAATACCGTTGCGGCCCTTACTCGGCACTGATCATTCGCGACGACGACGGGATGCTGCGCGCGTTTCAGAACCTGTGCCGCCACCGGGGCAACTCGCTGTGCAGCGGCTCCGGTACGGATCTGCGTGAAGTGCGGTGCGGCTACCACGGTTGGACGTGGGACCTTCGCGGCGATCTCAAGCGCGTACCGCATCGCAAGGGATTCGGAGCGCTGCGGATGTCCGACTTTCCTCTCGTCGCGGCCCGCGTCGACACTTGGGAGCGGCTGGTCTTCATCAACCTCGACGTCGACGCCATTCCTCTGCTCGACTACCTGGAAGCGATGCCGCACGACATCGCGTGGAACCGGCTCGGCGACTTCCGCTGTTACGCCACCATGACCGTCGAGATCGACGCGAACTGGAAGACGATCGCCGACGGATACAGCGAGACCTATCACATCCAGACGTTGCACCCCGAGTTGCACAGGTGTATGGACGACATCTATGCCCCGCAAGTGATTTGGGGACACACCGGCAAGTCGGAGCAACTCTACGGCGTGCCGAGTCCGCAGATCAACGAACCGCTGTCGGACGCCGACGTGTGGGATGCGTATGTGCGCACCCAGGGGGCGTTGATGGGCGTTGCGGAAGACACGCCGTTCCCAGCGGATGAGCACGGGCCCGGCCGCACTGTGTTCGACATGATCGCCTCGCGCACAAAGGCTTTCGCGGCAACACGCGGCGTCGACCTGAGCTGGGCCACCAACGACCAGATGATGCGGCTGCACCAGTACAACGTCTTCCCGAACATGACACTGCTGACGAACGCCGATCATCTGACCGTCATGACTTCGCATCCGGGCAACGACCCCGACCACGGTGAACTCGTGATGATGTTGTGGACACGAATGCCGCCCGATGCGCCGCGGACCCGGCCGGCAGACGTGCGGATGACCGCGCAGGAGGCGCATCCCGGTTTGGTGCTGACCCAGGACATCACGGTACTGGCGGGACTTCAGCGTGGTCTGCATCAGCCAGGCCTCACGCACCTGACGCTGTCCAATGAGGAACGGCGGGTGATCAATACGCACCGCAATCTCGAGCGCTACCTCGACCTTCCCGAGGCCGACCGGATGACCGGGGGTGAGACGCCTGACGACCGCACATCGCAGAACGGCCGGTAGACCCAAAGGCGAACGCGCCCAGGAGATCAGCGCCGAGGTGATTTTGGACGCTGCGGCGCGGCTAATCGAGCGTGACGGGGTGGACGCATTCACCATGCGCCGCCTAGGCGAGCAGCTCGGGGTGGCTGTCACCTCGATCTATTGGCATGTCGGAGGACGCGACAAGCTGTTCGACAGCCTGGTCGACCGACTTCTCAGCGAGATGGCACATCTGCCCGTCATAGGCGCCACCGCGGTCGAACGCATTGCGTCACTCGCGCGTTCGCAGCGCACGGCGCTGATTGACCGCCAGCACCTTTTACGAATCGCGCATGAACGCGATCGGACTCCAAGGTTGTTTCTGCCGATTCAGCAGATGCTGGCAGCCGAGCTGGCAGAACTGGGCGTGACGGGAACCGACGCCGCGCTCATCCTGCGGGCCGTGCAGGTTCACGTGATCTCGTCGGCGTTGATGCAATTCTCGGCGGTGCGCGGCGTCAAGCACGATGAGGAGGACCCATCGCTGTGGGCCGAGGACTGGCCCGACCGAGCGCTCGTCGAGGCGCTGCAGTCCCCGACCGACTATGACGCCGTCTTCGAGTACGGTCTCGACGCACTGCTGGCACCGCTGCGTGCAAGCGAGGCATGACAATATCGCCGTGGCCAAATACCTACTGAACGAAGCCGCTGTGGGTAATGCGCGCAAACTCATCGACGCCCGGCAGTATGTTCTCGACAGCGACTGGGGCGAGGTGCAGCCGCGTGCCGACGCGCAGAACGCGTATCTGGAATCGCACTCCTGGGACGAGTACGGCCAGTGGCATCTCGGATTGACCGACGGCGCAGCGGACGAGACGAAGGCGCGGTACGCCTTCGTCTACGGCGACTTCCGACGCGTTCACCGCAGCGGCCTCATCGCATGTGTGTACCGCGCGTCTGAGTGGCGCCACAAGGACGTCGAGTTGGCCGCTCATGATCTGCTGCAGTACCTCGACAAGAAGACAGGTTTGGAGCCGAGCCGGAAAAAGACGCCGTCCTGAAGACTCGTCGCGGATTGGGCAGCCGAACTTGTCGTACCCGGTTGCAAGGATGTAGTTATGTCTTCGACCCCGTCGTCTGGCGCTGTTGTGGCGCGTCCTGATGAGCGTCTTGGGGTGTTGTTGGGCAGGTTGGCGGAGTTGATCGGGCAGCGCAACGCGATTGACGGGCAGGTTGTGGAGATCGTCGCCGAGATTGATCGCGACGAGCTGTGGGGGGCCACCGGCGCGCGGTCGGTGGCGGCGTTGGTGGCCTGGAAGATGGGTTGGTCATCGGCAAACGCGCACACCATCGCCACGGTGGCGGGCCGGGTTGAGGAGTTCCCCCGCTGCGCCCAGGGCATGCGGGAGGGTCGATTGTCGCTGGATCAGCTCGGGGTCATCGCGGCGCGGGCCGGCGCGGGATCCGATGCGCACTACGCGCAGCTGGCCCGCACCGCCACGGTCAATCAGCTACGCACCGCGGTCAAGCTTGAACCCCGCCCCGAACCCGAGGCCCGGCCCGAGGCGCCACCCCCACCGCAGGCCTCGCTCACCAAGACCACCGACGACGAGTTCACCTACTGGCGGATCACGCTTCCGCATCTGCAGGCGGCGACATTCGACGCGGCGCTGCAGTCGCATCTGGATGCGGCGGTCGCCGACTGGAAGCGCGACCACGACAATGCCGAGCACCCAACCGATCATGCGCCGCCGCTGCCGGACACCACCGACGCGTTCATGCGTCTGGTCGAGGCCGGCTGGGACGCCGAGGCGGCGCGGCGCCCACACGCCCAGCACACCACCGTGGTGGTGCATCTGGACGTCAAAGAGCGCATCGCCGCGCTGCATCTGGGCCCGCTGCTCACCAGCGCCGAGCGCCGATACCTGACCTGTGATGCCACCGGTGAAGTGTGGTTCGAACGCGGCGGCGAACCGATCGGCTCGAGTCGAGCGACCCTGCTGATCAGCCGCCGGCTGCGCCGTGCCCTCGAGCACCGCCACCGCACCTGCGCGGTACCCGGCTGCGAAGCCACCCGCGGTCTGCATGCCCATCACATCCGCCACTGGGAAGACGGCGGCGTCACCGAGCTGGACAACCTCGTGCTGGTCTGCCCGTACCATCACCGGCTGCACCATCGCGGCGTCATCACCATCACCGGACCAGGCGACCACATCACCGTCACCGACAACACCGGCCGACCGCTCAGCCCAGGATCACTAGCCCGCCCACCGACCCAACCCCCGCCCGCCGTCGCACCCTGCCCCGGACCCACCGGCGAGCGCGCCCACTGGTGGTGGTACCAACCATTCCAACCCCAACCACCACCAACAAACAACTAGATTGCTCACCAAGGCTGGCCGCTTGACCGCCCCTCGACCACCACTTGGGACGACGATCCGCCACCATTCTGACGGCCGAATTAGCCTGGCCGGCTACCGATCTCCAAACCCGCTAGCTCCGACGTGCCGTTGAAGATCGTGCGGCCCCACTCGCGGACCGTGCAGCGCAGAGTTCCGGCCAGGTATTCATAGTCGGTGTCGATGTTCCGGCGTTCCGTCGGCAGTGGCACGGGAAGCACATGGGGGCCTGATCCATCGCCGCGGCCGTCCAGCTGGATGCGATATCGCGGCGTGCGCGCGTCGATCTGCCACCGCTGTTCGTCGCCGGCGTATGACACCAGGGCGGGCGGAGTGATGCGCAGCACGCGATCTCCCAGTCGCACAACAACTCCCGTGACCTCACGTCGTAGCGGGCCGAGCTCCAACAGGCCCCCGGAAAACGCCACGCACACGTCGGCGCCGTCGAAGTCGTGAGCCTGTCCCCACCACCAGCGAAGCGGAAAGCCCGCTCCCCAGTTGCGTTCGCAGTACAGGGTGGCGTCGGTGAACGTCCACCGTTGGTCGCCGCACGTGACAGTTCCCGATGCCTTGCCGCCCAAGCGGTATGGGTGCCAGTACTGGTTCAAGAACGGCACCGACGAGAACAGGCCCCCGCCGCCAAACGCTTTGGGCCACTGGTATTCATCGGCAAAGGTCAGGTCGACCGCGCCGTCGCCGAGGACCATTCTGAGTTGATCGCGGCCCGCTTCGACACAATCAGCGCCGGCGCGCGCGTTCACCGAGAAACGCGTTCGGTCAGCATCGACGCCGTCGATAGCGGCCGAGCGCACCACCCCACCGGGATGCAATGCGATGGCGGCGGTCGACCAATCGCCGGCGGGGTGACGGTTCGCACTGCACAGCACCACCACGACTCGTCCGTCCACCGGATCGGAGAGCCGCCAAAACCAGCCCTCCATTTCGGTGCCGTGTGATGGCAGCGGATCGCCGAACGGGACATCGGCTCCGGTCCGTCGATAGATCGAGACCACGCGCTGAGCTATGCGCGCGACTGAGTCGGTGACGTCCACACCACGCCTGATACCCACAACCCACCGATCGAAGCGTGAGCAGGTTTTTCAGTCGGCAGGAGAGGACGTCCGCTCGCCCACTTTCCTGGCGACGAGGTATAGGACCGCGCCCACGGCGAGCAGAATGCCGGCGAACAACCACACTCGCGCGCTCTGCTGCGTCAGCAGCAGCACGCAGGATGCGAACCCGAGTACCGGCACGATCGTCCACACCCGGAAGTGCGTGTGGTCAACGTCTTCGCGCCGCAGCACGAGCACGGCGAGGTTCGTGGAGATGAACACGAAAAGCAACAGCAGCACCACGGTTTCGGCCAGAGTCGACAGATCGCCGATCAAGCTGAGCAGCATCGCAACCGCGGTGGTGGCGACGATGGCGGTCCAAGGTGTCCGTCGCTTTGGCAATACCTTTCCCAGCAGATGCGGTAGCAAGCCCTGCTCCGTCATGCCGTAGGTGAGCCGGCTCGCCATGATCATGGTCAGCAGCGCACCGTTAGCGACGGCGATCAGCGCGATCAGGCTGAAGAGCCAGTCGGGAACTCCGACACCGGCTTTCGCGACGACGGCGAGCAGTGGACCCGAGGACTTGGACAACTGGTCCGCGGGCAGGGCGGTCGCGCTCGCGAGTCCGACCAGAACGTAGACCACGCCGGCGGTGATCAACGCACCGAAGAGCGCTCGCGGGTAGACGGGGCTCGGATGGCGGATCTCCTCGACGACATTGGCAGATGTCTCGAAACCGACGAATGAGTAATAGGCGACGATCGCGGCACCGAGCAGTGCCAGCGGTGGTGCGGAGCCGCGCGGGAACTCGGTGACCCTGGCGACGTCGCCGCCACCCCGACCGAGCATGACCGCAACAGCCGCGATCACGATGACCAGGCCGCTGAGTTCGATGACGGTCATGGCCGCGTTGCTCTTGAGCGACTCGCTGATGCCACGGGCGTTGAGGCACGCGACAAGGGCCAGGAACACGATCGCGGCCGGCACCGCGGGCACGTCGATGAAGGTGGCGAGGTAGTCGCCCGAGAAGGCGAGGGACAGGCCCGCGGCGCTGGTCACACCGGCGGCCAACATGCTGAAGCCGACGAGGAACGACACTATGGGCACTTTGAACGCGCGGTCGGCGAAGACCGCGGCGCCGCCCGCCCGCGGGTACTTGGTCACGAGTTCGGCGTATGAGCCGGCGGTGAGCAGAGCAAGAAGTAGCGCAATGATCAGCGGCGCCCACAAAACACCGCCCACCTGTTCGGACAACACACCCATCAGGGCGTAGATGCCCGCTCCCAGTACGTCACCGAGGATGAACAAGAAGAGAAGCGGACCGGTGATCTTGCGGGCGAGTTTCGTCGGAGCCTCATCCGACGCCTGTACCTCCGGCTCATCGGCTGTCATCGTTCCCTGCGCACGAGCAGTCCCTCCCGATCGTCTTCCAGCGTGAGCGTACGGCGACATGTTGCACGGTTTCGCCGCGGTCGCACGCTCGGCGGTCCGTGTAACTCAGCAGGACAGCCTTTGCTAAATGCTGTCAAAACCAAAACTGTTGCGAGCAGGGAATTTTGAGCCACATCACAGGTATCCGGGAACAGCCATAGCGTCGCTGTGACCTGAGTAGGCTTACCCGATCCGGGGGTACGCCAAGGAGCGCAGCATGACCACCCACAATTCCGCTACTACTCGATTGCGAACCGGAGTCTTGACACTCGGAGCCATGGTTCTTCTGTTGTCCGGGACCCCTCCGGCCGCATTTGCTGACCCGACGATCATCCCCACTCCGGATCCGTCGGAAGGCGGACCGGTTGCTCCCCGCCCCGGGAGCGCCGCGAACGCGCCGATCCAGCCAATAACGCCGCCGGGTGAACCGTGCTTCGCGTGCCAACCGAATCAAATAACGAACAATCCCCCTGCGGCGGCCCCGGGGCCCGCACCGACTGTTTCGCCTGTGCTGACCCACAGCAACAGCGGCGCCAATCACGACGAGCTGACCGTCGACGGCGTCGACTTCACCCCCGACAAATTGGTCCATCTCGAAGTACGGCCGACCAATCCGGGCGCCTTCGACCCCTATGTCACCGATCGTGACGCAAGCGCGTCAGGTGCTATCCATGTGAAGTGCGGCCTCCAAACGGTCTCCCCGCGTGACCCCGGAGCCAGGAGCGGCTATGTCGTCGCGACGGACGTGACGACACAGGCCACCACCGCTCCGCTGCCAGTCACGATCTTCCCCCCGGTCATGATCGACAACGGCTGAGCCGAGACCGTCATCGCTGTTACCATCGCGCGATGCATGATTCGCCGGCAGAATCTGTATCTCGCGCAGCGCGATCCGTTTCACGACGCGAATTGTTCAAGTATGGTCCGCCGGTCCTACTTGGCGTATGGACGCTCGCCGCCACGCTCGGTGTTCCGAATGCATCGGCTGCCGGGCTGAAGCTGATCGACTTCACCGAGCACCTGGTCCCAGCGGATCAGGTCAAATCGGCGGGCTACGCCGGAGCGCTGGTCTATGTGTCCGAATCGCGCCCGGGGGCCAACT
Organism: Mycobacterium sp.; assembly: GCA_036558625.1. GTDB lineage: Bacteria > Actinomycetota > Actinomycetes > Mycobacteriales > Mycobacteriaceae > Mycobacterium. Next base: position 35,628 of record DATBFF010000128.1, read on the forward strand.
TCGATTTCAAGCCCGTCACGCGCGAGTATGCGGATGCGCTCAGGGCGTTGGGTCTGCACGTCGTCAGTATCTTTCAGTACGGAAAACCCGGTTGGCCCGATCCGTCGGACTTCACGCGCGGGTACGACGGCGGCGTGGCGGACGCTAAGTCAGCTCTGCGGCTTCACGGCGCAGCCGGCGGACCGGATTCGGCACCGATCTTCTTCAGTGTCGACGAAGACATCAGCGGCGACACCTGGAAAAGTGTTGCGGTCGAGTGGTTTCGGGGAATCAACTCGGTGCTGGGTGTAGGCCGCACCGGCATCTACGGCAGTGCCCGGGTGTGCGCCTGGGCCGTCAGCGACGGCGTGATTGGGCAGTCGGGCACTGCGGGGCGTCGGTGGGTATGGCAGACGAGTGCATGGTCTCACGGTGAGCGCGAGCCCACGGCGGTCCTGTATCAGGCGGCGGTGAACACCCCGACGAACCCTGGCCCTTTGGTGGCCGGTGTGCACGTGGATGTGGACGACGTTCTTGCTGCCGATTTCGGCCAGTGGGACCTAGCCCGGTAGGCGGCGAAAAGCCGTGCAGTCAAATCGCATTCAGCTCCGCAGCACGATCGGCCACCACGAACGATGCTCCGGTCTGGGCTTGCGCACCGCGGCGCGATATGAACGGCACTTGCCTGAAGTCCACGCGTAGCTCGTCGGGTGTGATTCGGGTCCGGACGTAGCCGCGGCGGCTGCTCTGGTAGCGGAGGTGGGGGTTCTCCGCGAGCACCACCGGGACGTCGGCACGAGGGACCAGACCGTCACCGCCCGAACTGATCGAGGTGGTCACAAGTTCGGTCGCTACCACCGGCGATGACGGATCGTCGAACCGCTCGCGTACCTCGGCGGCCCAGTGCGCATGCACGTCTCCGGTGAGAACCACCCGGTTTCGCACCGGTGAGGCAACCCATCCGGAGACGATGCGGTCGCGGTTCGCGACGTAGCCATCCCAGCCGTCCGTGTTGAAGCCGCGTTCGGCGCCCGGTGTCAGATCGAGCTGAGAGAAAAAGATCTGCTGACCCAAGACATCCCATCGGGCGCGAGAATGCTGAAACCCGTTGAGCAGCCACCGCTCTTGATCCGCGCCGAGCAGCGAACGCGCCGGATCGAGCCGTTCGGCGCAGTCCGAACGCCTCTTGGTGCCGCCGCAGGGTTGGTCGTCGCGGTACTGGCGGGTGTCGAGCATGTGAAACGTCGCGAGGCCGCCCCAATGCAGGCGGCGGTA
>DATBFF010000129.1:0-35587 GCA_036558625.1 Mycobacterium sp.
CGCGAAGCGCTCAAGCGGCTGTCGGCGGCGGGCATCGTCGAGGTGCGGCAAGGCGATTCGACGACCGTGCGCGACTTTCGGCGCCACTCCGGGCTCGACTTGCTGCCACGGCTGCTGTTGCCCGGCGGCCAACTCGACGTCACGGTCGCACGCAGCATCATGGAGGCACGGCTGCACAACGGCCCGAAGGCCGCGGAGTTGGCTGCGACGCGACACCAGCCGGAACTGGCTGCCCTGCTCGACGATTCGGTGCGCCGGCTCGAAGCGGAGGACGACCCGGTTGAGCGTCAGCGGTGTGCGCTGACCTTCTGGGACCACGTCGTCGACGGCGCCGACTCGATCGTGTTCCGGTTGATGTACAACACGCTTCGCGCCGCCTACGAGCCCGCGTTACCTGCGCTCGCCACCGTCATGGCGGCCGAGGTGGGCCGGCCCGATGCCTATCGCCTTCTGGCCGATGCGATTACCACCGGCGACGCCGAGCGCGCGGCCCGCGCCGCGCGCGAGCTGTTGGAACCCGCCACCACCGCGTTGGTCCAGGCGTTGCAAGCGCTGGAGGATTCGAAGCGATGAACACCCGCAACGGCTTCACGCTGTCGGACGCGGCGCGTGAGTTCGCGAGGCATCCCTCGCCATGGATGATTGCCGCCACGTTGGTTGCTGCGGTTGGGGCGCGTCTGGCGGTGCACGACTGGCAACTCACCGATGCCATCCTGGTGGTGGGGATGGTCGCGGTATTTCCGTTCCTGGAGTGGGCGATTCACGTCGCCATCCTGCACTGGCGACCACGTCACATCGGCGGGCTCACGCTCGACCCGCTGCTCGCCCGCAAGCATCGCGACCACCACGCCGCACCGCGCGATGTGCCGCTGGTCTTCATCCCATGGCAATCGCTGCTATGGGTACTGCCGACCGTGATCGCCGTTGCGCTACTTGCCTTTCCGCGCCTCGGCCTCGGCCTGACCTTCTTGGCCTTCCTCACCGTGCTCGGACTGGGTTACGAATGGATCCACTACCTCATCCATAGCGACTACAAACCGAAACACGGTGCCTACCGCGCGGTCTGGCGGCACCACCGTCTACACCATTTCAAAAACGAGCACTACTGGTTCACGGTCACCACTGCCGGGACCGCAGACCGTGTATTGGGTACCGCACCCGACGCCTCGACCGTGGCGACCTCCCCCACCGCCAAAAACCTGCACGCCGGGGTGGACAGCCGCTAACTCTGGACGACGATCGGGTCGCCGACACTGACGGTGTTGAAGTACCAAGCGGCGTTGTCGGGGCTGAGGTTGATGCAGCCGTGACTGACGTTGGAATTTCCTTGCGAGTCCACCGACCACGGCGCCGAATGCACATACACCCCACCCCATGTCACTCGCACTGCGTACTGGCCCTGGATCAGGTAGCCCTCGGATGAACTGAGCGGAATGCCGATGGTCCGCGAGTCGAACGTGACGGTGCGTTGTTTCTCCAGTGCGCTGAAGGACCCCACGGGCGTCGGACGACTCGGTTTCCCCATGGATGCCGGCATCACGCGGGCCACCTCTTCGTCGATGCTCACCGTGAAAGTGTGCTGGGAAATGTCGGCGACACCGAGCACAGCGGCTCCGGTTTCGAAACTGGTCGAGAAGCCGCCGGCGAGCACCTGGATATGACTGTGCGCCGGCCAGTACCCGTCCGGAAGCCATTGCACCGCATTGTCGTTGAGCCACTGGAATCGGCCGGTCGTGTTCGTCGGCGTCGTGACGTGGATCGACTGCTCGGCGGCCGCGCGGTTGGCGACCGGCTTGGCGAAGCGCACGGTCACCGGCATGCCCACCCCGACAACTTCACCCTGCGATGGCTCGACGCCTGCGACGGCGATGGTGGGTGCAGGTGCGGTGAGACCGAGTGCTGCGCCCGCCGGCGCGGCCATGACCAGCACAGCGGCCGTCACCATCGCGGACCCGTATCGAAATGCTCTTGGCATATTCGCACTTTAGCTGCCCGATAGCAGCCGGTGACGTAATCGCAGGTTGTGTTACCGCTGAACCTGTGCTGGATTAGGCTCAGGTGTTCTCGGCGAGAGGATCTCATGCGCTACAACCCGCCCCCCAACTGGCCGGTGCCGCCGGGCTGGACGCCGGAGCCGGGTTGGACGCCCGATCCGTCCTGGCCGCCCGCGCCGCCGGGTTGGCAGTTCTGGATTGACGATTCGGCTGCCGGGTGGCCGCCGGTGGCGCCGGTCCCGCCACCGCGCAAACACACCGCGCGCAATGTGTTGATCGGCGTCGGTGCGGTCATCGCGGTCGTCGTCGCGGTCATAGTGGCCTTGGCCGCCATCGGGGTGTTTGCCTCGAAGTCGGACGAGGACAAGATCCGCGACGTGGTCTCTGATGTCCAGGATGCTTGGAACAGGTCCGACTACGACACTGTGGTCAGTCACTTCTGCGCGAAATCGCGATCGAACTCCTCGGAGGACAACTTCAAGGACAGCCGTAGCAAGAGCGGCACGATCAAGTTCAAAATCTCCTCCATCAAGGTCGACGGCGACAACGCCAAAGTCGATGTCACAGAGACCTATTCGAAGCGGTCGGACCCCGACACCGAGACCTTGAAATTCACTAAAGAAGACGGAAAGTGGACGCTCTGCAACTCCGCGTCAGAGTGATCGCCAGAGAGGATTTCGATGCGTTACAACCCGCCGCCCAACTGGCCGGTGCCGCCGGGTTGGACGCCGGATCCGGGTTGGACGCCGGATCCATCGTGGCCGCCCGCGCCGCCGGGTTGGCAGTTCTGGATTGACGATTCGGCTGTGGGGTGGCCGCAGGCCGGGACGGTCCCCGCGCGGCGCAGCCACGCGACCCGCAATGCACTTATCGGCGTCGCGGTGGGAGCTGCGGTAATCGTCGCGCTGGTGGTGATATTGGCCGCCACGGGTGTGTTCAGCTCCAAGCCCAAGACCAAATCCAACGAGGATCAGCTCCGCGCGGTCGTTGCGAATCTCGAAGACGGTTGGAACAACACCGACTTCGACCCGTTCGTCAGTCAGTTCTGTGCGAAGCGGCGCGCGCAGGTCACCGAAGACGAGTTCACGCAGAAACGGAACAAGAACGGCACGGTCAAGTTCGAGGTCGACTCTGTCAAGGTCGACGGCGACACCGCCACGGTGGACGTCACGGAGACGTACTCGAAGCGAACCGACCCAGAACACGAGAGCCTCGACTTCATCAAGGAAGACGGCGACTGGAAGTACTGTTGACCTCACACTGATCGTAGTGCCCCGCTGAGGTGTTTCTGTACCGTAATCGCTTTGGTACGTCACTGTTTCAAGCTCAGCGCCTCTTCGCTGACATGATTGCGCGCGTGGCGCGAGTGACACGGCGTGCGGTCTTGCAGGCCGCGGGACTCGCGGCCGGTGCCTACGCGCTGACAAATGTGTTGCAGCCGGTGCTATCTCGCGCCGAGCCACCGGCGTCGGCCGCTGCGCCGACGTACTTCAGCGGGTCGTTCGTCTCGGCGGCCCGCGGAGGCATCGAAACGAACTGGGCGATCGCGCGGCCGCCAGGCCAGAGCGGCCCGCTCCGTCCGGTGATTGCGCTGCACGGACACGGCAGCAATGCCACCGAGGTGATGAACATGGGCGTGCCCGATGGCCTCGCTCGCGTCGTCGCCGCAGGGCTGCCGCCGTTCGCCGTCGTCAGCGTCGACGGCGGCGACACCTTCTGGCATCGGCGTGCTTCTGGAGCCGACTCCGGTGAAATGGTGCTCAGCGAGTTGCTGCCGATGCTCCCGGCGCACGGGCTGGACACCTCACGGGTGGCGTTCATGGGGTGGTCGATGGGCGGGTACGGGGCACTGCTGCTGGGGTCCCGGCTGGGTCCGGCCCGGACCGCCGCGATCTGCGCCGTCAGTCCCGCGCTGTGGACGTCGTACCTGATGACCGACAATGGCGCGTTCGACAACTATGCCGACTGGGCCAACAACACGGTTTTCGGGCGACAAGAACTGACGTCCATCCCGATGCGTGTCGACTGCGGCACCGGCGACCGGTTCTACGGGGCCGCCCGAGCGTTCGTCGCGCAATTGGGCAGGCCCGTCTCGGGCAGCTTTTCGATGGGCGGACACGATGTTTCGTACTGGCGCGGTCAGCTGCCGGGCGAGCTGGCCTGGATGGCGACCTAGCCGCCCGACTCACAGCGCAGATCCAGCGTTTTGACCTATCGCCATGGCACGATGCCTGCTGAGTGAACACCGTCGCGCCCACCGCACCGCCTCGTTCTCAGCGCAGCGAGCGGCGCCCCAGAGCGTCGGTGAGGCGTGAGTTTCGTGGCGACATCGAAGGCCTGCGCGCGGTCGCAGTATTGGCTGTCGTGCTTTACCACGCCGCGTTTCCGGGTGTCACCGGAGGCTTCGTCGGGGTCGACGTGTTCTTCGTCATCTCGGGTTTTCTGATCACGGGCCTTCTCGTGCGCGACGTCACGGCGACGGGCACAGTCGGGCTCACCCGCTTTTACGGCGCCCGGGCGCGACGGCTTCTGCCCGCGGCCGCCACCGTCCTCGTCGCGACCGCTGTCGTAGGCACCGTTGTGCTACCGCCGCTGCAGGCGCGCAGCATGCTCGGCGACACGATCGCCTGCGCTCTGTACGCCGGCAACTACCGATTCGCCGTGCAGGGCACCGACTATCTCGCGGCCGACACGCCACCGTCGCCCCTACAGCACTACTGGTCGCTTGGTGTGGAGGAGCAGTTCTATCTGATCTGGCCCGCGCTGATCATCGGGACCGCCTGGGTGCTGCACCGGCGCCGGGCCGCCCGCGGCACAGCGCCCTACGCGCTTGTTTTGGCCGCAGTGGCGGCGGTCTCCTTTCTGGTGTCGCTGGCCTGGACACACCAGCTACCGCCGTGGGCGTTCTTCTCGCTGCCGTCACGCGCGTGGGAGTTGGCGATCGGCGGGCTGGTCGCGCTGACCGCGCACCGATGGCAGCGTCTGCCGGACCGGACGGCCGTCATCGCGGGGTGGGGCGGCCTGGCGCTGATCGTGATCACGTGCTTCGAATTGGGCCACGCGACACCGTATCCCGGCTCCGTCGCACTGCTACCGGTGCTCGGTACCGCGCTGGTTGTCGGCGCCGGTTGTGCCGTGCCGGGCGGCGGCGCCGGGCGGGTGCTGTCAGCGCCGGCGATGCGGATGGTCGGTCGGGTGTCGTATTCGTGGTACCTCTGGCATTGGCCTGTGCTGCTGTTGGCGCCGGCGTTGGCCGGCCATCCACTGGGGCTGCCCGGACGTATGGTCGCGGTGGCTTTGTCGTTCGCGCTCGCCGTGCTGACCCTGGGGCTGATCGAAAACCCGGTCCGGTTCGCCGTATCGGTCACGCGGTCCGCGCCGCGCAGTCTGGCGCTGGGTGCCGGCGCCACCGCCGCCGCGGTCACCGTCGGGCTGCTGCTGTTGGCGGTGCGCCCGGTGCCCGTCGGCCATGGCGCGGCTGCCGCTTCCGTGCAGGCGTACGCACCCGCGGCCCCACTGTCGGCGGCGGCGCACGTGCAGGCGGCGGTCGCGGCTTCGGTTGGGTTGCGGGCGGTCCCGTCGAACCTGTCGCCGTCGATCGCGGACGCGCCCGCCGACAAGCCCGTGGTTTTCGTCAACGGGTGTGTGCGGTCGTGGCGCGACGTCGGCCAGGCCCAGTGCGCCTCCGGCGACGGTGCGTCGGCCACCACCGTCGCCCTGGTCGGCGACTCACACGCAGCCATGTGGAACCCTGCGCTGGAACCCGTTGCGCAGCAACGGCATTGGCGGCTGGAAACCTTGGCCAAGGTGACCTGTCCGCTGATGCAGCTGCCGATCACCAGCCCTTACCTCGGACGCGAGTACACCGAATGCGAGCAGTGGCGAACCGAGATCATCCATCGGCTGCAGGGCGAGCGCCCGAAACTGATCTTGGTGGGGATGTCCCGGCGGTATGGCGCAGATTTCGGCTTCACGTCGTATGACCCGGCCTGGATCGCGAGCCTGACCCGGTTGGTGAGCGAGTTGCGTTCCACGGGCGCAGCAGTTCTCGTGCTCGGCCCGATACCGGACCCGCATACGACCGTGCCGACCTGCCTGTCCGCTCACCTCGACGACGCCGGCGCATGCGCTCCCGCGCGACTCGAAGCGGTGAACGACGGGGGGATCGCGGCCGAGGCAGCTGCGACCGCGGCCGGCGGCGGGCGCTATGCGGATCTCACGGCGCTGTTCTGCACGGTTGCGCGTTGCCCGGTGATCGTCGGCAACAACATCGTCTACCGCGACGACAACCACATCACGGTCGAATACGCGCAAGCTCTCGCGCCCGTGCTGGACGCGGTCGCCGAGCACGCACTTCCCGGGCGCTGAACAGGTCTGCTTGAATCAGGCCATGGATGGCTCAGTGACAGTGCACATGGCCGCGCCCGCAATGAAGATCTGGGAGCTGGTGGCCGATGTTCGCAACACCGGCCGCTTTTCACCGGAAACGTTCGAAGCGCAATGGCTCGACGGCGCGACCGGCCCCGCGGTGGGCGCCCGGTTTCGTGGCCACGTCAAGCGCAACGAAGTCGGTCCGGTCTACTGGACGACGTGCCAAATCACCGCCTGCGAGCCGGGCCGCGAGTTCGGCTTCGACGTCCTGACCGGCGGCAGGGCTTTGAACCATTGGCACTACCGATTCACCCCGAGCGGTGACGGCACCGACGTCACGGAATCTTTCCGGTTGCAGAATTCTGCCGCGATGCGGGTGTACTGGACGCTGCTGGGCCCGCTACGCGGGCGTCGCAACGTCCGCGACATGCGCAAGACCCTCGAGCGCATTAAGTCCGCCGTCGAGGGGGCTTGAGTGCGATGCCGGTGATCAGCCGGTCGCACACCGCGTCCATCTGCGCGCGGGCCTCGCCGGGGTCGGCTGCACGGGCGACGTAGAGGGCGGCCTCGTCGAGGGCGGCCAGCATGACATGGGCGGTGGGGCGCACCGGCTGATCGGGGATCGCCCCCGCGGCGATGGCCTGGGTGAGCATCGCCTCGATCACGCCGAGTCCGTATCTGATTCCGACCGCACGCCACTGCTCCCAGCCCAGGACGGCCGGTGCGTCGATCAGCACTATCTGCTGCACCTGGGGTGCAGAACACAGGTCGAGGAACAGGCGCGCGCCGGCTCGCATGGCGTGTACGGGATCGTCAGCGTCGGCCGGGCCAACACGACGGGCCACCTCGGCGACGAGCTCCTGCTCCATCTGTTCGTACACGGCCTCGAACAATGCGGCCTTGTCATCGAACTGGTGGTACAACGCACCGCGGGTCACCCCCGCCGCGGCGACGATCGCTTGCGTGGAGACTGCCGTGAAGCCGTTCTCCGCGAAGAGTTTTCGGGCAGCACTGATCAGCGCCGTGCGGGTCGCTTCGGTCCGCTCGGCCTGTGTCCGGCGCGCGCTCTTGACTTCCATACAGTGTGCATGTAACTTTCGTACTGGCAGTATCTAAGTTGACCTACAGGGAGAATAGCCGACATGGCTGAGGTGACGTTGGATCAGACGACGATCGAGTACCGCGTGTTGGGACCCGAGGACTCCCCCTACCCGCCGGTGCTATTCGTCCACGGCATCCTCGTTAACCACAAGCTGTGGGTGAATGTTGCAGAAGAGTTGGCGCGCAAGGGTTTTCGGTGCATCCTGCCAGACTGGCCGTTGGGATCGCACACCATACCCGCTGGCGACGGTGCCGACCTGTCCCCCCGCGGGGTCGCCAGGATCATTCGTGACCTGATCGTCGCGCTGGACCTGTCGGATGTGACGCTGGTGGGAAACGATACGGGCGGCGGATTGTGCCAGTTGGTGGTCGACGCGTATCCCGACGTCGTCGGCCGCCTGGTGTTGACGAACTGCGATGCGTTCGACAAGTTTCCGCCGTTTCCGTTCAACGCGGTGTTCGCGCTGCTGCGTGGTCCGATCTCGATCAAGACGCTGATGGCGTCCATGGGACCCCGCGTGGTGCGGCACTCGGCACTGGGGTTCGGCTTGCTCGTGTCGGATCCGGACCCCGACATGACTGCCGCTTGGCTGGCGCCGTGCCGCTCGGATGCGCGGATTTGCCGAGACTTGGCGAAGCTGCTGCGCAATGTCGCCGCCACAGACCTGACCGACGTGGCCGCCCGTCTGCCGCAATTCACCAAGCCGGTCATGTTGGTGTGGGGGCAGGCCGACCGGTGCTTCACGCCGTCGCTCGGGCGAAAGCTTGCCGCGCAGTTCCCCAACGCATCGATGGTCGAGGTGCCGGGCGCGAAAACATTTGTGGCGCTTGATAATCCCGCCGCCGTCGTGGGCGCGATCGAGAAGATCGGCGCACGACTGTAGTCACGGGGGTTTGGCGGGCTGGTCTTTCGGCTATGCGTTGCGCGAAGGGAGGTCCGCCATGACCTATCGCCCAGCTCAGCGGCGCATTGTCATCGCTCTTGCCTGCGCTGCTGCGCTCCTACCGGCAGCGACCGCATGCGGCGGAAACGGCGACGACACGAAAAGCAGCACCACGTCGAGCACGACGACGAGCACCACGAGCAGCACCACGACGGTGCTGCCGGGCACGTCGACCGTCACGGTGTCACCCGCGCCCGGCGAAACCACAGTGACCGTGGTCCCGGGGGCGCCGCAAGCGCCACAGATTCCGTCGCCGCCACCGATCCCGTCGCCGCCACCGATCCCGTCGCCCCCACCGATCCCGTCGCCGCCGCCGATCCCGGCGATCCCCGGGTCTTAACGTTTCTCGCAGGTGAACTGGCAGACATCGGTGTAGCCGTCGCGAAACAGCTCGGCACAGCCGGTGAGGTACTTCATGTACCGGTCGTAGACCTCTTGCGACTGGATCGCGATCGCCTCATCCTTGTGGGCTTCGAGGCTGGCGGCCCAGGTTTCCAGCGTCCGCTGATAGTGCAGCCGTAGCTGCTGTTTGCGGGTGACGGTGAAGCCCGCTTTCGTCGCACGCGACTCAACGGCGGCCATCTGCGGCAAGTCACCGCCCGGGAAGATCTCCTCCATGATGAACTTGAAAAACCGCAGCAGACGCATCGTCAGGGGCAGGCCGCGCTCTGCGAATTCCTCGTCGCTGGGCTTGATGATGGAGTGCAGCAGCATCACGCCGTCGGCCGGCAGGCAGTTGTACGCCATCGAGAAGAAGTCGTCGTAGCGGTCACGGCCGAAGTGCTCGAACGCACCGATCGACACGATCCGGTCTACGGGTTCGGTGAACTGCTCCCAGCCGGCCAGCAGTACCCGCTTGGAGCGCTTGCTGGGGTGGGCGTCCAATTCCTTCTGCACGTGCGCCTGCTGATTCTTGCTCAGCGTCAAGCCGATGACGTTCACGTCGTAGCGGTCGAGCGCCCGCTTGATCGTGGCACCCCAGCCGCAGCCGATGTCGAGCAGCGTCATCCCCGGCTGCAGACCCAGTTTGCCCAGTGACAGGTCGATCTTGGCGAACTGCGCTTCTTCGAGCGTCATGTCTTCGCGCTCGAAGTATGCGCAGCTATACGTCTGGGTGGGGTCGAGGAACAGCCGGTAGAACTCGTCGGACAGGTCGTAGTGATGCTGGACGTCGTCGAAGTGCGGCGTCAGCGCATCAGAAGGAGATTCGGGCATCGCCCACGATGGTACGACGTTCCAATGCCAGTTATTCCTGGTTGTCCTCGTTGTCCTGGTTGTCCGCGTTGTCCTCGTCGGCGACGTTGACCCGGTCGTCTGTTTTCTCGAGGGTGCGGTGCTCGTCGTCGCTGTCGCCTTCGGCTTCGCCGAACTTGGGGTTGCCGTCGTCGTCGACCCAGTCGTTGACCGCGGTCCCCGTCACGGTGTGTGCCGTTCCGGGGAGCACCGTCGTCGGACGCTCGTCCGTGTAGGCCTTGCGCTGCTCCTGCGCTTCGGACTTTTGGTCGTCAGTAGGCTCCGGCATCTCCTTTATCTGGCCGGACTCGTAGCGCTCGATGTCTTGCTCGTCGCCGTCTTTCCCGTCGGCGTCTTGCTGATCTTTCTGGTCTTTCTGATCTCGCTCGTCTTGTTGGTCAGCGTCTTTTTGGTCGGTGTCTTCGGTGCTCACGATCCGGTCCGTCCAATCTCCAGGTCAACTCAACGGTGATGTGTAGCAGACTGCCCGCATCAGGGCCCCGCCAAACCGGACGATCATGCCGTCGGCGTGGCCCCCGGCATCCGCTGCAGATCAGGGTTGATCACCTGCACCGTTGCTGGTGCCCGCGGCAGCGAACGACCCGCCTGCGAAGATTGCGGCGAGCGCCCCGACAGCCAGCCGTCGCGGCCGGATATGGATTCCGAGAAATTCTTATGCCTTTCCTCCACCCCCTGGCATTTCAATTCGGTGGTCGCTGCGCTCGCGCGGCTGTTGCCTCGGCGCTGGCGATGGTCGTCGCACCGGCCGCACACGCGGCCCCGCCCAGCCCGTTGACACCGCTGGTCGATGCGGCCGCCCAGCGGTTGCTGATCGCCGATCCCGTTGCGGCCTCCAAATGGCACTCCGGCGGCAGTATCGAAGACCCCCCACGCGTCGGGCAGGTGCTCGTCTCGGTTGCCGCCGCCGCGGTGGCCGACCACCTGGACGCCGACTACGTCAGGCGCGTGTTCACCGACCAGATCGATGCGACCGAGGCCGTCGAGTACGCCCGATTTTCGCAGTGGAAACTCGATCCCGCCGCGGCACCGGCGGCAGCGCCGGAGCTTGCGGCATCGCGGTCGACGATCGACGCGCTCAACCACACCATCGTCGACGAGATCGCAGCCCAGCAGAACGTGCTGACGTCACCGGACTGCGGCCCGGCGCGCGAGGAGGCCATCGACGCGGTGAGCGCCGCGCGTGAACTCGACCCGCTGTATCGGCGTGCGCTGGAGCACGCCGCGCGCTCGTATTGCCCGGCTTAACCGAACAGCGGCAGCGCGCGTTTGCGCGCCAGCGCGTCCATGCCGGCCTGGATGCGGTCCTGGACTTCGGTGTACTTGCGCTCTACGTACTCGTCGTCGTCGGCGCGGTCGGCGTCGGCGTCGAGCTCGACGGCAGGCATCAGCCGGGTGCGGATCTTGGCCGGCAGCGGAAACTGCGGCAACATCGCAGGGGCGACACCCCACGGCAGCGACACCGCGAGGGGAAACACCTTCAGCCGCAACACTTTATCCAACCGCAGCGTTTTCGACAGTTGGTCGCCTCGAATCAGCACGGGCATTGCGTCGGCGCCGCCGACCGTGGCGATCGGCACGATAGGCACGCCGGCGCGGATCGCCATCTTGACGAAACCGGTGCGGCCTGCCAGGTTCGCGCGGTCGCGCTCGTGCCACGGCCGCAGCGAGTCGACCTCTCCCCCGGGCCACAGCGCGACGTCGCGACCCTCGGCCAGCGCCGAGGCGATCGAGTCCGGCGCGGCGGGCAGCACCCCCATCGCACGGAAGTAGCGCCCGATGAGCGGGATCGCCATCAGCGCGTCGTGCGCAGTGCCATGCAGTTGGCGCTGCTGACCGAAGCGGCGCCACCACTGCACACCCACGGTCCAGGCGTCCCACACGAAGGGGGCGCCGGAATGGATGCCGATCAGCAGCGCGGGCGGCTCGGGCAGGTTCTCCCATCCGTCCATCTCCATGCGGAACCAGTAGTCGACAAGGGCGTTCCAGAAGAACTTCTGCCGCTGCATCGTCGGCTCGTCTGGCCCGCTCAAGTCCCACTGGCCGGCACGCTCGGCCACCCAGCCGCTGACTCCGCCCTGCTGTTTGCTCCGACGCTGGTCCATCTGGTCGCGCGCGGCTTCCGCGTGGCGTTGCGCCTGTTCGCGGACGTCGGACGGCCTGTGATCGGTACTCACCATGTTGACCGCGTACCCGTTGCGAAGACTTCTACAACGCCCCACGGTGTGATACGACAACCTGCATGGGTCGATGGTCGCGCGAGGAGATCGAGTCCGCGTTCGCAGCACACGAGCAGGTGGTGGTGGAGATCGGCAAAAGCTGGGACTGGTCCCGGTTCGCCGACGAGTTCACCGACGACGCCGTCTACGTGGAGCACGCCCTGGGTACGTTCCGTGGCCGCGAACAGATTCGCGAGTGGATTACCTCGACGATGAACACGTTCCCCGGAAGCGAAATGCCGCTCTTCCCGACCTCGTGGCACGCGATCGACGACGAGAAGGGCTGGGTGTTCTGCGAGGTGCGCAACCGGATGCGCGATCCCGGCGACGGTAGCGTCCACGAACAGGCCAACATCACGGTGCTCCACTACGCCGGCGACGGGCGGTGGAGCTATGAGGAAGACGCGTACAACCCGATGAATTTCATCGTGATGGTGCAGGGCTACATTCAGCGCTGCGCGAGCCTGGGCACCGCCTCGGACGACGCGCTCGCGTTCGCGAAGAACATGAACTGGCAGCTCACGTAGGCGCCCTACTGGACGGTGAGCATCCCGTGCATGCTCGCGTGGTGTTCGCAATGGAACGGATAGGAGCCCGGCTTGTTCGGCGCGCTGAACACCGCCTTGCTCTTGCCCCCAACATCGACGCTGAACTGACCGGATGTGTTCGACGTGACCGTGTGCGCGTCGCCGTCGAGGTTGGCCACCGTGACCTGCCCGCCGGGAGCGACCGTCGCGTTGGAGAATTCAAAGCCCTGGATCGTGATCGTGGCCGCGGCCGGCGCCGGCGGCTTGGGCGGCCCGGCAGATGACGTCGGTATGGGTGCAGTCGTAGTGATTTGCTCGTTGCTCACTGCGGATTGACCGCACGCGGCCACCAGCAGGATCGCCGTGCATACCAATGCGGCTGCCGACTTGGGCGAAGTGTTCATCGGTGCTCCTCGGATCGAGGCTCTCCCATTATGAGACACGAACCGAGCAGCGAGCGGTTCAAAATGCGCGAACTACGACGGGGTGCCGTCGGTGTTGTCGAAGAACCGCCACTCGCCATCGGACTCGACTTCCATTCGCCAGCCGAGTTCGTCGTTGTCCGCGGCCCTGTCGACGAACCAGGCGTGCGCGTCGTCGGCGCTTTCGATGTCTTTGGTTTCGGCGACATCGCCGTTCGGGTCGATCACGCGATACTTAGCCATGACGGCGTGCTTCCCGCTCGGGCGAGGTGGTGCCGTCATCCGCAGATTTTGCCGGGGGGTCCAGGCGGTCGGCGTGCTCCCAGTGCTTGTCCAGTTCCTCACGCGACGATGCGACCTCGTCTTGATGGGCGCTCGCCCGTTCTTCCAGACGCGCCGCCTCCGCCGCCTTGGCCTCGGCTTCGGCCTTGGCGGCCCGGGCGCGGGCGGCAGTTTCGTCCGCCAACGCCTCTCGACGCTCAACCTTGACCGATTCCTGCTGTGCGTGTTCGCGCAAACGCCCGGCCTCGGCGCGGTGGCGCTTCGTGCGGCCCCAGTTGGCTAGCAGGACGGCGGCGGCGATCAGCACAAGCGCCACGACGACGGCGACGATGATCCAGCCAGTGGTATTCATGACCACTCCTTAATTGACGGGAATGCCGGTGGTGGCAGCGTGCCCACCGGCGGTGAGGCTGAAACCGGTGTCACGTGCCGAGGCTGGCGATCGGAGAATCGTCGAGACGCTCACATAATTCAGACGCGTCGGTGTATACGGCTTGCGCACCGCCGTCGGTCAACTCGTCGCGTGACACTCCCCCGCTGAGCAGCCCGATGCATGTCACGCCGGCCCGCGCGCACGCTTCCGCGTCCCACACGGCGTCGCCGACGAACACCGCCTGCGCCGCGGTGACTCCCGCCCGGTCGAGAGCCACCTTGATGATGTCGGGGTTCGGCTTGGCGGTGTCGACGTCGCCGGCCGACGTCACCTCCGAGACAAGCTCGTCGCGGTCGATCAGCTCTCGCAGGATCGCCAGCTCGTCGTCGGGCGCCGACGTCGCCAGCACCACCTGCAGGCCCCTCTCCGCGACACGCTCCAGGATCTCGCGCCCGCCGGGCAGCACCCGCAGCAGCGGGCTGAGCTCTTTGTAGTAGCGCGAATGCAATTCCTCGAGGCGGGCACGGGTGTCGTCGTCCGCGCCGCGGGAGAGCTTCTTGACCAGAGTCGAGCCGTCCATGCCGATGGACCGGTGGATCTGCCAGGAAGGCGCGGCGATGCCGACGTCATGAAACGCGCGCGTCCACGCGTGCACGTGTAGGTAGTTGGAATCGACGAGGGTGCCGTCGACATCGAACAAAACGGCAGGAGCGCGGTCGGTCACCTCCCGTACGTACCCGGGCTCAGGGCTCTTTACCCTCGCGTTCGTCGACGACGAACAGCACGAGCGTGATCGCGAAGCGCAACGTGGTGGTGGTCTTGACCGTCACGGATCACCGCGGCCGGTCGTCAAGGCCGTACACGCGCGCGGCGTTTCGGAATGCGATCATCTCGGCCACGCGAATCGCGTCGCGCTCGCTCCACTCATCCGCCTCGGTGAAGCCCATCAGCACATCGCGAATACCGTTGCGCCACAGCCTGGCTCCCAGATAATGCAGCTCCGGCGGTCCGTATCCGTCCGACGAGTACACAACCTTGTCGAACGGCGCCAGCTCGAGCAGCCGGGCGATCACGCCGCGGGCGCGGGCGCCGACGTGGTTGATCGACAGGCCGCCGTCGACGTAGACGTTGTTGAACGCCTGGGCCAAATAGCCGGCCTCCCGCTCGTAGGGATAGTTGTGCAGCAGCATGACGGGTGTGTCCCCGCTGGCTCGCAGGAAGTCCAACAGCAGAAGCGGGTTGGTCTTGTGCAGGTCGCAATCGCGGTCGCCGAGGCCGACGTGCAGCTGCAGCGGCTTGCCCAGCGCCAGCGCGCGGTGCAGCCCGAACCGCAGCAGGACCCGGTCGGTGAGCCGGCCCCCGCCGCCGTCTCGCCACCGTCCCGCCGCATCGGCGACCTCGGATTTCGTCGGCTCGGACAGGTCGCCGTCAAATCCGTCCCGGTAGGCCAGAATCGACTTCGTCGCCACCGCGCTGCCGGCCCGGCGCGCCAGCAGGTCGTCGAACGCCTCGGCGTAGTCCCGGGAATCGGCGACGGCGTGCTCGGCGATCTGCTCCAACCGCACCACCTCGTGGACCCTGCCTGCGGAGAGGGCGCCCATCGTCTCGACATCGGCGACCCCGTCGGGCAGGCCGGTGTCCACAAGCCAGTCGGAAACTCCTGCGGCACCCAGAAACAGCTGCGCCACATCGAATTCGGTGCGCTGTGCCCGACGCGCCCAGTATGTGTCGGCGTCGGCATGTCGTGGCAGGCCCAGCAGCGGCGCGCAGTGCGCGCGCACCCCGAACCCGAGCTGTGAGTCGAAGCCGTTGTATGCGACGGGCTCGGTGTTGGCTTCGTTGAGTGCGTTCTCGAAGCGCGACCGGTCACCGTCGGCGATCCAGCAGCCGTGCACATGGTGGTCGACGAGACGCAACGCATCGATGTGTTCGGCGATGGCCGCGCCGGTCGGCACGTTCACACACTCCACGCCATGCGGAACCTGTCCGCCAGCTGCGCCGGCTCCAGGTCTGCGTACGTGTCGTGTTCGTAGCGGCGCACTGCGACCGTCGCGTCGACGGCGGCGTCGCCCAAAATGCCGCGCACCAGGCTGGAGTTGTCCAGCGCGGAGATCACAGCGGCCTGGTCAGTCGGTAAGACCGGTAGGCGCTGGTCGCCGGACAGGCTGGCCGGATCGACGGTGATCTCCGGCGGGAGCGTGCCGGCGTCTTCGACGCCGTGCAGAGCCAGGCCGAGGATGAGCGCGGACACGAAGTACGGATTCGCCGACGGGTCAATAACTTTCACCTCGACGTTGGCGCCGTGCGGATTGCCCGGCCCGTCCGCCAGGAACCGGATCGCCGCCTCCCGGTTCTCGGTGCCCCAGCAGATCGTCGCCCCGGCCCAGAACCCGGGTTGCATGCGCTGCCCCGACACGATCGACCCGCTGAAGATGCCTTGCGCTTCGGGCAGCCCGGCGAGTATCCCGCCGATCGCATGCTCGCCGGCCTCGGTCAGCCCGTTGACGCCGGAGCCGCCGGAGAACACCGGCGAACCTTGTCTGGAAAGCGAGAAGTGTTGGTGCGCACCCGAACCCACTCCACCGGCGAACGGCACCGGTGAGAAGCAGACTCGCACGCCGTAGCGACGTGCCACGCGTCCAATGATCAGCCGCATCACCACCAGCTGGTCGGCGGCGGCCACCGGCGAGAGCGGGGACAACGAGACTTCGAATTGGTTACGGCCGTATTCGGGATGGAACTGCTCGATGCCGATCCCGGCGCCGGCCGCCGTCGTCGTGACATCCCGAATGAAGCCCTCGTGCTCGAGCACTCCGGCCAGACCGTACTGCGCCCACAGCGTCGACGGCAGTGCTTCGCCGTCCGGCCCGACGAGCAGGAACTCGATCTCGTGGCCGAACAGCGCGGCGAAACCGGCGTCGCACAACGATTGTTCGATTCGCTGCAACGCCCCCCTGCTGCAGGTCGGTACCGGGACGCCGTGCTGGTCGAAGAACGACCCGGGCGCCCACGCCAGCCCGTCGCCGAGCGTCCGCAGCTCCGTGAGGTCGATGCGGATTCGCTCGTCGCCGACCACGCCGAGCGCGTCGGTGAACGCAATTCCGGTCTGGTCGATCGTGAACACGTGCCACACCGGGCTCGCGCCGAGGCCGGGGTCGGCGAATGTGGTCACGCGCCGCAACGGGACTGTTTTCGCCAGGGTCAGGCCGGCGGGGTTGACCACGGTGCCGATCACGGTCTCGATTCCGCCGGCCTCGAGGCTGGCGATGGATGGTGCTGCCGGATTTACGTCGGTCATCTCAGACATTGTGCTGCAGTGGCTGCAGGATGGTGGTCGTGACCGATCACGCAGCGTTCGACGAACTCGTCGGGCTTCTTAACTACCCGATGTTCGTCGTGACTACGCGCGCCGGTGACGAGTTGGCCGGTTGCCTGGTCGGTTTCGCCAGCCAGGTCAGCATCGCGCCGCCCCGGTTCCTCGCCGGCCTGTCCAAGAACAACCACACCTTCCGGGTCGCGGCCCACGCGACACATCTGGCGGTGCACCTGCTCCCGCGCGAAAGACGTGACCTGGCACGGCTGTTCGGCAGCGAGACCGGCGACAAGGTGAACAAGTTCGGGCGCTGCGCCTGGCACGAGGGTCCGCACGGCCTACCAATCCTCGACGACGCGGTGGCGTGGTTCGCCGGGTCGATACTCAGCCGGTTCGATGTCGGCGATCATGTCGGCTGTCTTCTCGAGCCGGTGGCCGGGCACGCTCCGCAGCGCTTCGGCGAACTGGTGACGTTCGCCGACGTGCGCGACCTCGACCCAGGCCACGAGGCCTGACGTTTGTGCCACGCAGGCGCGGGCACTCCTAACCCATGCACGCTGAACGCTTCCGCCCGCTGCTCACCGCCCGGCGCCCCTTGGCGTCGGTTTACCTCGACGATTCGCACGACACACAGGACGCGCAAGCGCAACTCGAGTTGAAGTGGCGCGGGGTGCGCGAGCAGCTGGCCGAGCAAGGCGGTGACGATCTGGCAGCGACGATCGAGCCCGTCGTGCTCGGCGTGCGCCCGCCCGTCGGCCGCAGTGGTCGCGGCATCATCGCGGCAG
This sequence comes from Mycobacterium sp., assembly GCA_036558625.1. Lineage (GTDB taxonomy): Bacteria > Actinomycetota > Actinomycetes > Mycobacteriales > Mycobacteriaceae > Mycobacterium. The sequence continues at coordinate 17,583 of DATBFF010000129.1, forward strand.
CGGACGGCATCGTGATCGACGAGCATCTCATTCGGCCGCCCGCGGCGCCGATGGCCCGGGTGTCGGACCTGCCCTACATCGTTCCGCTCGTCGAGCATGCGGCCGAGCAGCATACGTACCTGCTGGTGGCGGTCGATCACGCCGGCGGTGACATCAGCCTGCATTCCGGCGACGGGGGCGATCGCACCGAGAGCGTCGACGGCGGCGGTTATCCGGTGCACCATGCATCGGGCGCCGAGACGGCGTTCTACGGCGATCCGCAGCGTTCCGCGGAGAACGCCCAAAGCCGCAACATCCGCGCTGTCACTGAAAGACTGACCACGCTGCTCGACGCCTCGAAGGCGGAGATGGTGTTCGTGTTGGGTGAGGTCCGCAGCCGCACGGACCTCGTCGCGGACCTGCCGGAGCGCGTCGCTGAGCGGGTGATCGAACTGCATGCGGGTGCCCGGGGCAGCGGTGTCGACGACTCTGAGGTGCGCGACGCGATCGAAGCCGAGTTCGGCAAGCGGCGACTGGCCGTGATTGACGATGCGGCGCAACGCTTTCAAGCCGAATCCGGGCGCTCCTCCGGGTTGGCCGCCGAGGGGCTTGACGCGGTGTGCGCGGCGCTGCGTGAAGGCGCTGTGGAGACGCTGATCATCGGCGAGATCGGCGACGCGACGGTGATGACGGGAGCGGATGCGACGACCGTCGCACCCAACGCGGATGTGCTGTCGGAACTTGGCGAAGCGCCGAAGGTGGCCCGTGCCGACGAGGCGCTACCGCTGGCCGCCGTTGCCATCGACGCGAACCTGGTGCGCACCGACGAGCGGATCGCGCCCGCCGACGGCGTGGCCGCGGTGCTGCGCTACGCGCGCAGCCACCACTGAGTTCACGGCTCGATGACGTGGCGCGGATCTGGCTTACGGTCGCCGGGTGCCTGGCTGTAGTCACCGAAGCGGCCGTCGCGATCGGCGACCGCTGACGAAACTCCCTGCGCGGCAGCGTGGTCGATGAAGGCGTGCGCCTCGGGGATGTTTCGCATGATCCCATCCAGGACCGCGCCGAGCGTCTGCGTGGACGCCAGCCCCATGTTGTCGTACACCTGGTTGACCATCAGCTTCTGCGCGGCGAGTTGACCCATCGGCAGCGAAGCGAGCTCCTCGGCTTGCGCTCGCACGGTCGCCTCCAACTCACTGAACGGCACGGCCTGGTTGATCAGGCCGACATCGGCGGCCTCTCGCCCGGACAGCGGCTTGCCGGTCAGGGCGTGGTATTTCGCGCGGGTCAGCCCGAGCCGGTAGATCCACATCCCGGACAGGTACGCGCCCCACACCCGCGAGTACGGGGTGCCGATCTGCGCGTCCTCGCTGGCGATCACCAAGTCCGCGCACAGCGCATAGTCACTGCCGCCGCCGACGCACCAGCCGTGCACTTGCGCGATGACGGGCTTCGGGGAGCGCCAGATGCTCATGAACTTCTGATGCGGCGACGTGGCCGCGGCGGTGGTGTACATCATGTCCTTGCCGGGGTCCCAGCGCCCGTCGGAGCTGAAAAGCTCTGCCCAGGAAGCGAATCCGCTGCCGAAGTTGTACCCGGCGCAGAATGCGCGGCCGGCGCCGCGCAGAATGATCACCTTGACTGCCGCATCACGCACTGCGGCGTTCACTGCGTCGTCGACCTCGTCGGGCATCGGGGCCACGATGGTGTTCAGTTCGTCGGGCCGGTTCAGCGTGATCGTTGCGATCGGGCCGTCGGTCGCGTACAAGATCGTTTGATAGCTCATGGGATCCTCTGGAAGATGGGTGACATGCGACTCGATCGACTGATACTGCGTGCTGCCCCGATCATGAACGCACCGGTCGCGGCGATGACCAGATCACCACTGGGAAATCGGCTCGTGGGCGGCACATTCGCCATGATTACCTATACCGGCCGCAAGTCGGGCAAGACGATCAGCCTGCCGGTCGGATATCGCCGCCGCGGCAACGACATCGTCATCAACGTGGCGATGCCCGACGCGAAGACGTGGTGGCGGAACTTCCGCGGTGAGGGCGCGCCGATGACGATCACGCTCGACGGCCACGACCGCACCGGTCACGCGGTGGCGCGCCGCGACGAGAAGGGCCGTGTCGCCGTCGACCTCAGTTTCGAGTCGCGATAGGCCGTGCGGGCTCCAGCGGGGTGTTGAGGACGGTTCCGGTGCCGGTGAGCATCATCGTGCACACGTGCGTGTTCGCATTCCAGGTTCCGTGAGCCCACAGGCAGCACGCAGCGTGATAGGTCTCTTCGGAGTCCTCGACGTGCGGCTGGGCCATGCAGGTCTTGTACGTGTTCCAGTTGAAAGCAGCGTTGGCAACCGCAGCGTTTCACAACGTGCTGGCGCCCAACGCGATCGCACCGGCGATAAGGACGGCACGCCCGGCTCTGAGTTTCATGACAGTGCTCCTTCGGGTGATCGCAGCCTCTGGTGTGCTGCGTACACCGGGTAGGAGGCACCGGCCCGTCCTAAAGGGACACTTTTTGTTGCCGGCTCAGACGGTGATCTTGCAGGCCTGACCGATGTCGAGAGTGCGAAGCGTCCGGCCGAGGCCGACAAATAGTGCGCAGGACAGCGCGAGGTCGGCGAGAAGTTCGTCGGAGAAGTGCTCCTTGCAGCGGGCCCAGAACTCGTCGTCCTCGCGCAGCCCTTTGTGGTCTGCTGCGAAGCGCTCACCGAACTCCGCGGCCACCCGCTCCTGTTCGCTGTAGCCGGTCCACGTCCGCCACTCTGGTACGTGCGCGTAGAACTCTTCGTCGACGCCTTCCGCGGGACTCTCGCCGAACCGGGTGTTCTCGCAGACTGCGCATTCGTTCTCGAGCGCGACCGCCATCCGCGCGATCTCCCGCACCCGCAGCGGCAGGCGCCCCCGCTTGTAGACGGCCTCGCGAAACTTGTTGAGGCCACCGCCGATCTCAGGTGAGTAGGCGAACCAGCCCGTCAGGTCGTCGTCGGCGAAGTTTCCGATTCGGCTCATGGCAGCAGATGCTACGCCGCGCCACAGCATTCTGTAACACGTTCTAGTTCGTCGGCGGTCAGCCTTCGGCGCGGCGGGTGCCCGGCGTATGGGACGGCCCGGTCATGTCGGGTTCGCGGTCCCCGCCGGACTCGGCGGCCGGCTGCTCGTCGGCGGGCGACGCCGTCGCTCCTCCTGGCGTCGACCCGGGTGCCGGTGACGAGTACTCCGAGGCGGTTTTCGGGCCGGGAGCCGTTCCCGACGCCGATGTCTGCCGGCCCTCGTACGGAGGTAAGGCAGACGAGGTGTCCTGTGGCGGCATCTCGCCGGTGCCCGCGTTGCCCGAGCCGCCGTGTGCCGGGACCTCCTCGGCGCCCTCGACGGCGCCCTCGGGCCGCTCCGCGGGACCCCCTGCCGCACGGTTCTCGCCGGTGTCGCGCGAGCCCGGTGCGCCGCGCTCGGATTGTGGTTCTTCTGAAAGATGTTCGCCTGAGCTAGTCATGGCACATTCCCCATCCACCGTCGCATGGCTGCGGCGGTGATAGGGGCTACCCGGGCCGGGGGCAGCAGAAACCGGTTACGCCGCCAGCGCGGCCGGGTCCGACGGGCGCAGCTTGGGCGGCAGCGCCAGCTTCACGATCTTGCGTACGACGGTGCCGAACTGCCGGTGCAGCGGGCCGGTGTTGTAGGGAATCCCGTACCGCTCGCAGATCTCGCGCACCTGCACCGAGATCTCCGCGTGCCGGTGGGCCGGGACATCGGGGAACAGGTGATGCTCGATCTGGAACGACAGGTTGCCGCTCAGAAGGTGAAATAGCTTGCCGCCGTTGAGGTTCGCCGACCCGAGCATCTGGCGCAGGTACCACTGTCCGCGGGTCTCGTCGGCTGTCTCCTCGATCGAGAACTCCTGGGTGTCCTCGGGGAAATGGCCGCAGAAGATGATCATGAACGACCAGATGTTGCGGGCCAGGTTGGCGGTCAGGTTGCCGGCCGCGACCATCGGCGCGAACGGTCCGGCCAGCAGCGGGAACGCGACGTAGTCCTTCAGCAGCTGCTTGCGGGTCTTGCGCCAGATGCCGTCGAGCACGTCACGCTTGTCGGCCAGCGTGATCTCGCCGGACTTGATCCGCTCGGTCTCCATTTCGTGCAGCGCGACGCCGTATTGGAACAGCACCATCAACAAAAATGCGTACACCGGGTTGCCGAGAAAGTACGGGCGCCAGCTTTGGTCCTTGCTCATCCGCAGAATGCCGTAGCCGATGTCGCGGTCCATCCCGACGATGTTGGTGTGGGTGTGGTGCATGTAGTTGTGCGAGTGGCGCCACTGATCGCCCGGGCAGGCGGTGTCCCACTCGAAGCCGCGGCTGGAGATCGCCGGGTCGCCCATCCAGTCGTACTGGCCGTGCATGACGTTGTGGCCGATCTCCATGTTGTCCAAGATCTTTGACACCGCGAGCATGGCGGTGCCGGCAAGCCACGCCGGCGGCAGGATGCCGGCCATCAAGAGCCCACGTCCACCGGTCTCCAGTGCGCGCTGCGCCTTGATGACGCGGCGGATGTAGGTGGCGTCGCGCTCGCCGAGGTCGTCGATCACGCGTTGTTTGAGCGCGTCGAGCTCTCGGCCGAATGCCTCGATCTGCTCGGGGGTCAAGGTGGGTCGTTGGTTGGTCATGGGTGTTCCCTTCTGAGTGTTACAGCGCTAGCTCGACGTCGCCGACGGGCACGGACACGCAGATCTGCACGTCCTCCTCGTCGGCGCACGACACGGCGCCGGTGATCAGGTTCTTGACCGCGCCGTGGTTCTTGCGGCGGGTGCAGGTGTGGCAGATGCCCATTCGGCACCCGCTCTCGGGTGACAAGCCGGCCGCCTCGGCCTGCAGAAGTAGCGGTGTGCCATCGTCGATGGCGTCAATACCGCTGTCGGCGAAGGTGATTCGACCGCCCGACACGTCGGTGGGCACGCCGAAGTCCGGCGGCACGAACGTTTCGGCGCTGACGTTGTCGCAGTGCCTGCGCACGGCGTCGGCCAGCGCGGGTGGCCCGCACACATACACCGCGTCCGGTGACGGCATCGCGGCTTGCAGGTGACTCGCACCGAAATGGCCGACGAGGTCGCCGTCGCCGGATCTGGTGTAGCCGTGCATGATTCGCGCGCCTGCCGTCGCGGCCAGCTCGTCACGGTAGCAGGCTTCGTCGACAGACCGCGCGTAGTGCACGAACGCGATCTCGCCGTCGAATCCTTCCTCTTTGAGCGTGCGCAGCATCGACATCACGGGTGTGATGCCGGTGCCGCCCGACACGAACAGGATGCGCCGGGGCCGAGGTTCGGGCAGCACGAACTCGCCGCCGACGCTATCGAGGCCGACGACCATGCCGGGCCGGGCGTAGCGGTGCAGGTACGTCGACACCAGCCCGCCGTCGTGCAGGCCGACGGTCAGCTCGACCAACGGAGCGCCCTCGGCGCTTGCGGGTGAATAGCAGCGGGTGCGGCGCCGGCCGTCGATTTCGACGGTCAGATTGATGTGCTGGCCCGCTTTGAAGCCGCGGAAAGCGCGATTGGGGGCGAGTGCGATCGTGACACTGCGCGGTGTGCGGTGCTCGACCGAGACAACCTTCGCGCGGGCGTCGCCCTGCGACCACGTCGGCGTCACGAGTTCGGTGTAGCGGTCCACGCCGTGTGGGCCGGTGAGCAGGTCGAGGAGGGATGAACCCAGTACCCGCCTGCTAAGTGTTTGAGTAAACATATGTACACCATGTGTGGTGAACCCCGGAGGTGTCAACGGAAAACACCAGGTTGTGGTACGGTTCACAACAGTGAACAGTCGTACGCCCAGCTCACGGTCCCGCTCGTCGAGGTCTTCTGCTCTTCGCGCAAGCGGCGCATCCTCGTCGCGACCCAAGATCTCCCGCGAGCAACGCAAGGAAGCCACCCGCCGCGCGATCGTCGCCGCCGCGCTCAAGCTGCTCGACAACCGCAGCTTCTCCGCGTTGAGCCTGCGCGAGGTGACGCGCGAGGCCGGTATTGTCCCGGCCGCGTTCTACCGGCACTTCGAGTCGATGGACGCGCTGGGGCTGGTGCTGATCGACGAGTCGTTCCGGGTGCTGCGCGACATGCTGCGCTCCGCGCGAGCGGACAAGCTGGACCCGAACCGGGTGATCGAGTCGTCGGTCGAGATCGTCGTCGGCAGCGTCGCGGCGCAGCGCGAGCACTGGCGGTTCATCGGCCGCGAGCGCTCCAGCGGTGTGACGGTGTTGCGGTATGCGATCCGTACCGAGATCCGGCTGATCACGTCCGAACTCGCTACCGACCTTGCGCGCTTCCCCGGGCTGAACGACTGGAGCACTGAGGATCTCAACGTGCTGGCAAGCCTTTTCGTCAACTCGATGATCGTGATCGCCGAGGCTATCGAGGACGCGCAGGAAGCCGCCGCGCAGGAGGAGATCAGACGCATCGCAGTCAAGCAGCTGCGGATGATCGTCGTCGGGGTGGCTGGCTGGCACAGCACGTAGGCTCGTCGCATGGTTAGCTCGCCTACCGAGACGGTCGGGCTGCAACGCCGGAATTTCATCTTCACCGCGGTACTGCTGGGCATGCTGCTGGCGGCGCTTGACCAGACCATCGTGGCCACCACGCTGCCGACGGTGGTCGCCGATCTGGGCGGAGCCGGTCACCAGTCCTGGGTCGTGACGAGCTATCTGCTGGCCTCGACCATCGCCACCGCAATCGTCGGCAAGCTCGGCGACCTGTTCGGTCGCAAGCACGTCTTTGGTGTGGCGGTGCTGTTCTTTCTGGCCGGCTCGGTGCTGTGCGGGCTTTCGCACTCGATGGGGATGCTGGTCGGGTCGCGGGCGCTGCAGGGCGTCGGCGGCGGCGCGATCATGGTGACGGCCGCCGCGCTGATCGGCGAGGTGGTTCCGTTGCGCGAACGCGGCCGTTACCAGGGCGCGCTGGGCGCGGTTTTCGGCGTGACGACGGTGGTGGGCCCGCTCCTCGGCGGCTTCTTCACCGACCATCTGACCTGGCGGTGGGCGTTCTGGATCAATGTCCCGGTGGGCGCGGTGGTACTCGCGGTTGCCGCCGCCGCGATCCCGGCGCTGACCCGGACGGTCAAGCCGGCGATCGACTACGCGGGCATTGTTTTCGTCGGCCTGGGCGCGACCGGGCTGACGCTGGCCACCAGTTGGGGCGGCAGCACGTATCCATGGGGTTCGCCGACGATCATCGGGCTGTTCGCCGGATCGGTGGCCGCGCTGGTGGTGTTCGTGTGGGTAGAACTGCGCGCGGCCGAACCGGTGCTACCGATCCGGCTGTTCGCCGACCCGGTCTTTTCCGTCTGTTGCGTGCTGTCGTTCGTCGTCGGGTTCGCGATGCTGGGCGCGCTCACATTCCTGCCGACCTTCATGCAGTTCGTCGACGGGGTGTCGGCGACCATCTCCGGTCTGCGCACACTGCCGATGGTGGCCGGCCTGCTGCTGACGTCGATGGGCAGCGGCGTACTCGTCGGCCGCACCGGGCGGTACAAAATCTTCCCGATCGCGGGCACGCTGGTGATGGCCGGCGGCTTCGTGCTGCTATCGCGCATGGACGCGGACACGCCGATGCTGCTGCAGTCGCTGTATCTGTTCGTGCTCGGCACCGGCATCGGCATGTGCATGCAGGTGCTGATCCTGATCGTGCAGAACACGTCTGATTTCGCCGACCTCGGTGTCGCGACTTCGGGCGTGACGTTCTTCCGTACGATCGGCAGCTCGTTCGGCGCGGCGATCTTCGGGTCGTTGTTCACCAACTTTCTCAATGCCCGGATCGGTCCTGCGGTGCTTCGCAGCGGGGCGTCGCCCGAAGCAGCGCAGTCCCCGCAGGCGCTGCACAAGCTGCCTCATGACGCGGCGTCGCCGATCGTTGCGGCGTACGCCCACTCACTGGATCTGGTGTTCCTGTGGGCCGCCCCTGTTGCTGTGGCGGGTTTCGTCTTGGCGTTGCTGCTCAAGGAGGTACCGCTGCGCGACACCGGAGTCGGTCAGCTCGATCTCGGCGAAGGTTTTGCGATGCCCAGCAGTCAGTCGCCGGAAAAGCTGTTGGAGAACGCGATCGGAAGGAGGATGCGACAAAGCCCCGCGGTGCGGCTGCGCGCGCTGTGCGAGCGGGTTGGCTGCGACCTGGACATCGCCGCGATATGGGCGCTGCTGCAAATCTACCGCCACGCGCAGTTTTTCGGGTCTGCGCGGCTGTTCGACATCGCCGATCGGCTACGGGTGCCACACGAGGTGCTCGAGCCGACGTTCGCCCGGTTGGTCGACAGCGGCTACGCGCTGCGCACGGGCGACACCTTGTGGCTTACGCAAGCCGGCCGCGACCAGGTCGACGTGCTCTCGTCGGGAATGGTCGAGTACTGGGTGGACAGGCTCGCTGAATCGCCGACGTTCGAAGGCAGGCCCGATCGGCTGGAGGTGCAAGCCGCGCTCGATCGGATCGCGCATCGGATACTGGTGCAACGGGATTGGCATGACGAGGCCAAGGCTGAGTTGGCCGCCACACCGAAGTGATGTTTGGCGGGCCGTAGTCGCGGGGATTCGGCACACAGCGACGGGCTGGGACTGGTTGCGTCTGCGTTCGTCGTCAGGCGGTGGATGAGTGCAACCCCGGCGTTAAGAAGCTAGCGACTGGTCCGGCATCGCCGACTCCCGCGTCAGCTCGGCGGTCGCGACACGCACTGCGCGGCGTACAACGGCTCACCGAGCTTGTCCATCAACTCCAGCTGTGTTTCCAGCCAGTCGATGTGCTTCTCTTCGTCGGCCAAAATCTTCTCGAGCAAGACGGCGCTCGTCGAGTCGTGCTTCTCCCGGCACATGATGATGCCGGGCCCCAGCCGCCCCTTCACTTCGTACTCGATCGCGAGGTCGCTTTCGAACTGTTCGCGCAACGACTGGCCGACGCGCAGTGAGAACAGGCGCTGATAGTTCGGCAGACCGTCCAGCAACAGGATGCGGTCGGTGACCCACTCGGCGTGATGCATCTCCTCCATCGACTCTTCGCGGGTGCGTTTGGCCAATTCGGAAAAGCCCCAGTTCTCTTGCATCTTCGAGTGCAAGAAGTACTGATTGATCGCAGTCAGTTCACTGGTCAGCTGTTCGTTGAGAAGCTTCAGAACCTCGGGGTCACCTTGCATGGTTGACAAATCTAGTGCAGAACAACATGCCCGCGTTGCTAATCCACCGCGGGTCGCGCTGCAGGACTTGACATAGGTTAGCCTACCCTGGTTGTCTGATTGGGATGTTCGTGTGTCTGTGCACTGGTGCGACCAGCCAGGTGGTGACCGACGCGGTGGCGTGCGGGGCGTCGACATGCAACGAAGTCGCCGAGGCGTGTGGCGCAGGCTCGGATTGCGGCCGGTGCCGCCGTACGGTGCGCGCAATCATCGCCGCGGCCGACGCGAGCCTCATCCGAAGCTGACCCGGTCAAGCCAGAAGTCGAGCAAATCCGCGTCGCCGAGAACTTCGACCGTGCCGTCGCGCGGTGAACGCCTCTTGTAGACGATGAGCAGTAGCTCGGTCAGCGGTCCCCGCACCGCGACCGCCGATTTCTCGTGGGTGCGCCGCCACGCGATTTCGTCACCTGTCAGGTCGACAACCCACTCCGCATGCACATCCGCACCGGCATCGGTCGCGTGCAGGTGCATGGTGCGGCCGGGGCCGAGCAGCTCACGCATGCGCGGATGTACCTCGAAATGGAAAGGCAGAGAACCCAATTCCAGCCATTCATCGATGCCGTCGATCGCCACATCTGGCTCGAGCGCGTATTCCTCGCCCAGTGCGAGGGTTGCGTCGGCGCGGTGCACAGCCGTCTCGTGGGTGAAGCGCCGCGCGTAAAACGAGGCCGTGCCGTCGGGTACCGGCCCGGTGGCGACCGTCGCGTCGGGCCCCGCGGTATCAAGCGCCTCGGCCAGGGCGGTCGCACTGTCGGCGAGCCACGCCCGCAGCACGTCGGGATCCTCGTGGGCGTAGCCGGACAAGTCACGGAAGTGGTCGTCGGGCAGCCATCCTTCGGCGCGCGTGCTGACCATCTCGGCCGCCCACCGCTGGCCGCCGCCGAGGTGACGGACGAGTTGCCCGACGTTCCAGCCGGGACACGACAGTACGTCGACGGTCATGTCGGCGCTGTCGAGGCAATCGGCGAGCAGCGTTGTCTGCGTGACGATCTCGGCGCAGTATGCCTCGAAATTCCACGTCATTCGCGCGCCCATTTGGGGACGACGAACACGCCCTCGGCTTGTACCGTGACGCCTTCGTCGTCGGCGAGGTGGCCGACTGCGAACGTCTTCACCCCGTCGACGCGCTCGATAATCGCTTCGGCATGCAGCCCGCCCAGCCGGGTCGCCCGCAGATAGCGGCAACTGATGGTGCCGGTGAATGCCGGCCGGGTCATTCCGTCGCTCGCGACCTCGCCGAGGACGTGATCGAGGACCAGCGCGCAGACGCCACCATGGACATGCCCGGGTGGGCCCTCGTAGGCGGCGCCGAGATGAAAGTCGGTCCAGACCTTACCGTCGGCGTGGTGCAACTCCAGCGGCGGCGCGCTGGGGTTGCGCACGCCGATGACGGGATTGCCCCACGCCATGCCGTCGCCGTCGGAGGTGTAGCGCACCCCGAAGGGTCCGGGTAGTTGTTGAGCACGCAATCGCGATGTGGCCGCGTCGATCTGGGCGGTCACCTGCGCCACGGTGTCGGCGTCGACTTCGGTTCTGATCGTTGCGTCGATCAGCTCGCGGACCGATTTCGTCAGCGGCTCGTAGATCTGCCGCATCGCTGCCGCGTCTTGGGTGCTCAGCTCTTCCCGGATGAACTCCAACATTCCTGAACTAGAACATGTTCCTGTCCGCGCTGTCGAGTCAGGTCTGCGTAGACTCGGCCCGCGTGGCGATGACCGGACCCGGATGGGTGCAGCACGCGATCTTCTGGCAGCTCTACCCGCTGGGCTTCGTCGGCGCATATCCGGCAGACCCCGCTCCCCCGGCCGAGGAGCATCGGCTGCGCCGCATCGCCGGCTGGCTTGACCACGCCATCGAATTGGGCGCCTCTGGAATCGCGCTGGGCCCGATCTTCGCGTCGCATACTCATGGCTACGACACCATCGACCACTACCGCATCGATCCGCGCCTCGGCGACGACGCCGACTTCGATTTCCTGATCGACGAAGCGCATCGGCGCGGGCTGCGGGTGCTGCTCGACGGCGTGTTCAACCACGTCGGCGGCGACTTTCGTGAGAAGTCGTGGTTCCGTCAGGGGCGCCGCGGTTTTCACACATTCGAAGGCCATGGTGGGCTGATCACCCTCGACCACCGCAAGCCAGAAGTGCTCGACTACGTCGCAGAAGTGCTGCGCCACTGGTTGAGTCGGGGTGCCGATGGATGGCGGCTGGACGCGGCGTATGCAATGCCCGACTCCTTCTGGGCCGCAGTGCTTCCGCGGGTGCGGCGGGGTTTTCCCGAGGCCTGGTTCGTCGGCGAGGTCATTCACGGCGACTACTCCGAGCGCGTGCGGGCTACCGGTTTCGACTCGGTGACCCAATACGAGCTGTGGAAGGCGATCTGGAGTGCGCTCAACGACGATAACTTCCACGAGCTCGACTGGGCACTGCAGCGGCACAACGATTTCCTTGCGACGTTCTCGCCGATGACGTTCGTGGGCAACCACGACGTCACCCGGATCGCCAGCCGATTGGACGACGCACGCCGGGTGGCGCACGCGCTGGTGATCCTGATGACGACCGGCGGTGTGCCCAGCATCTATGCCGGCGACGAGTACGGGTACCGCGGCGTCAAGGAGGAGCGCTTCGGCGGCGACGACGCGGTGCGACCGGAATTCCCCGCTGTCGCCGGCGCCGTGGCGCGGCACACCGAAGACGTCTTCCGACTGCACCAATTCCTGGTCGGGTTGCGCCGACGACACCCGTGGCTGCACCGGGCGACGACGAAAGCGGTGCTGCTGGACAACCGTCGGTATGTGTTCGTGAGCCGCGACGGGGACGACATGCTGCTCGTCGCGCTCAATATCAGTGACGAGCCCCTGTCGATTTCGTTGCGCGACTTCGGCTTTGGCCCAGCGGAAGTACTCGGTGGTGACACGCCGCCGCAGCCGTCGTCCGTCGAGGACGCCGTCGCCGGGCCCAACGGCTGGCTAGTGCTGCAACCCCAGCCCTTCTAATGTGGCCGGGTCTTGTTCTGAACCGTAGAACTTGTCGAGCACGGCGAGGAAGTCGGCGTTGTCGTCGGTCGCCCGCGCGAACAGCGTCATCGACGAGCGCACCTTGAGATTGTCTGGCCAGCCGAAGATTTCGTCGACCGACCGGCCCTCGATCGCACTGAGCAGCCGCGTGCATTCCCGCAACCGCGGGCCGAGCACGTCGTGCTTCAGATAGGCCCGCGCTTCCGCCAGCGACGAGATGGCAAAGCGTGCGGCGGTCGGGCTGCGGCCGAGACCGGCCAGCTGTGGGAAGACGAACCAGATCCAGTGGCTGCGTTTGGCGCCGGCCCGCAGTTCCGCCACGACGGTGTCGTACATACCGATTTGGGCGTCGACGAAGCGCTGCAGATCGAACGGTTCGGCCACGTTTCACCCCATCATCGACGGCACGACTGCGTCGATGAGGTGCGGGCCCGGGGTTGCCAGCGCCTCGGACAGCGCGTCGGCGAATTCCTCGGCGGTGGTGGCGCGCCGCGCCGGGACGCCCATCCCGGTGGCCAGCGCGGCGAAATCCATTCTCGGCGGGTCGAGGTCGAGCAGCGCCTCGGCCCGCGGGCCCGGCGCGTTGCCGGTTGTCTGGGCCCCGACCCGCTGCAGTTCCAGGCGCAGGATGTCGTAGGCGCCGTTGTTGTAGATCACCGTGGTCACGTCCAGCTGCTCGCGCGCCATCGTCCACAGCGCCGACGGCGTGTACATCGCCGACCCGTCGGCCTGCAGGCACAAGACTTTTCGGTCGGGCGCCGCGATCGCCGCGCCGACCCCGGCGGGCAAGCCGTAACCGATCGCGCCGCCGGTCAAGGTGAGCCAGTCGTGCCGCGGCGCGACGGCCGTGGCCGCCGGCAGCGTCAGCCCGGCCGTGTTGGATTCGTCGACGACGATCGCATGCTCCGGCACCAGTGCCCCGACGGCCGCGGCGATGGCGTCGCCGGTCAGGTCCCCGCTCGGCAGCGGCGGGCGGGCAGCGGCCGCGAGCTGTGGCGACGCGCCGGCGGCGATCTCGTCGGCCAGCGCGGTTAGCGCGTCGGTCGCGTGCCCGGTCTCGGCGAGGACATGCACGTCGCAGCCGGCCGGAACCAGGTCGCTGGGTTTGCCCGGATACGCGAAGAACGAGATCGGCGCGCGGGCACCGGCGAGGATCAGATGCTTGACACCGTCGAGCTGGGCAGCGGCCGCTTCGGCGAAATACCCGAGCCGGTCGAGCGCCGGCAGGCCTGCGCCACGGGTCAGCCTGGCGGGAAATGTCTCGCACAGCAGCCGGGCGCCGGTGGCGACCGCGATGCGCGACGCGGCCGTCAGCCCCGCCTCGCCTGTGGCATCACCGCCGAGGAGTACCAGCGAGGGTTCTCCGCCGCGCAGCACCTTCGCGACCTCGACGGACTCGGTAAGCTGCGCTCGGTCCGCCGTCGGCTGGGACTTCGCGGGTGAGGCGCCGTCGGTCCACGACACGTCCGCGGGCAGGATCAGCGTCGCGATGCGGCCCGGCGGCCCGCTCGCCGCACGGATCGCCTCGACAGTGTCGGTGCCGACGTCATTGGCCGATGCGGTGCGGCGCAGCCACCCGGACACACTTCCTGCCAGCGCGTCGATGTCGGACTCCAGCGGCGCGTCGTAGCGCTTGTGGTAGGTCGCGTGGTCGCCGACGACCACGACCATCGGGACGTTCGCGCGTTTGGCGTTGTGCAGGTTGGCCAGCCCGTTGCCCAGGCCCGGACCGAGGTGCAGCAGCACAGCGGCAGGCTTTCCCGCGATCCGGGCGTAGCCGTCGGCCGCTCCGGTCGCCACACCTTCGAAAAGCGTCAGCACACCGCGCATCTCGGGCACCGAGTCGAGCGCCGCCACGAAATGCATCTCGGATGTGCCGGGGTTGGCGAAGCAGACGTCGACGCCTGCGCCGACGAGAGTGTCGAGTAGTGCGCGAGCGCCGTTCATGCTTGGAAGGCTAGTCTGCTGCGTGATGGACCGACGGCTGCCCAGGCCCCGCGATTTCGCGCCGCTGATCCGGTTCAAGCGGCCGGAGCGCAGCCGCAGGGCACGGCGGCTGGCCGCGGCGCTGACGATCGAAGACCTGCGCACGATCGCGCGCCGGCGCACACCCAAGGCGGCGTTCGACTACACAGAAGGCGCGGCCGAGGCCGAGATTTCACTGGCACGCGCCCGGCAGGCCTTCCGCGACATCGAGTTTCACCCCGAAATCCTTCGCGACGTGTCGCAGGTCCGCACGGGGTGGGAGGTGCTCGGTGCGCCCGTCGCGCTGCCATTCGGCATCGCGCCCACCGGGTTCACCCGGATGATGCAGACGGAGGGCGAGACTGCCGGGGCGTCGGCGGCGGCTGCGGCGGGAATCCCATTCGCGTTGTCCACTTTGGGCACCACCTCGATCGAGAATGTCAAGACGGTAAACCCTCACGGCCGCAATTGGTTTCAGCTGTACATGTGGCGCGACCGGGATGCCTCGATGGCCTTGGTGGAGCGCGCGGCGCGGGCAGGGTTCGACACGATGCTGGCGACGGTGGACGTGCCGGTGGCCGGGGCGCGGCTGCGTGACACCCGCAACGGCATGTCGATACCGCCGGCGCTCACACTGCGCACCGTCTTCGACGCGATGTGGCGGCCGTGGTGGTGGTTCGACTTGTTCACCACCGAGCCATTGAGTTTCGCGAGCTTCGACCGCTGGCCGGGGACGGTGGCCGAGCTGCTGGACACCATGTTCGATCCGACAGTCACGTTCGACGACCTCGCGTGGATCAAGTCGCGGTGGCCGGGCAAGTTCGTGGTGAAGGGTATCCAGACCGTCGAGGACGCCAGACGTGTTGTCGATCTCGGCGTCGACGGCATCGTCTTGTCCAACCACGGCGGCCGCCAGCTCGACCGCGCGACGGTGCCGTTTCTCCTGCTGCCCCGGATCGCCGCCGAGTTCGGTAAGGACGTGGAGATCCTGATGGACACCGGCATCATGTCCGGCGCCGACGTCGTCGCCGCCGTCGCGCTCGGCGCGCGGTTCACGCTCGTCGGCCGTGCCTATCTGTACGGGTTGATGGCCGGCGGCCGCGCGGGTGTCGACCGCGTAATCGAGATTCTGTCGAGCGAGCTCGTCCGCACGATGAAGCTGCTGGGCGTGACTTGCCTCGAGGAGCTGGGGCCACGACACGTGACGCAGCTGCAGTTGCGCCCCCGGCCATAGCGAATATGCGCCCAGGCCGATGGCGACGTGGCCGCCGCGGCGCGAATGCTCAGGCAGTTCAAGGGAATTGGCGACACCGCTGCGGATATCTTTCTGGCTCGCCCGTTGGCGCCGCGGTCGAGGGTGGGGCGGTGATCCAAATTCGCTGGATGACGAATTGCGTAAACAGGTGACGGGCTGACGAACGGCTTACGATGGCGGCACAGCCGTCGTCGAAGGAGTCCGCCATGCCCGATGGAAAGCCGAACATTCTCGTCATCTGGGGAGACGACATCGGGATCACCAACCTGAGCTGCTACAGCGACGGCCTGATGGGCTACCGCACCCCCAACATCGACCGCATCGCCGACGAAGGGATGCGATTCACCGACTCGTACGGCGAGCAGAGTTGCACCGCCGGCCGGGCAGCCTTCATCAGCGGACAAAGCGTGTACCGCACCGGGATGAGCAAGGTGGGCATACCGGGTTCAGACATCGGATGGGCAGCGGAGGACCCGACCATCGCGGAGCTGCTCAAGCCGCTCGGTTATGCCACCGGTCAATTCGGCAAGAACCACTTCGGCGACCTCAACAAGTACCTGCCGACGATGCACGGATTCGACGAGTTCTTCGGCAACCTTTACCACCTCAACGCCGAAGAGGAGCCCGAGCAATTCGACTATCCGCACGAGGACGAGTTCCCGATCCTGCACAACCTGGCCAAACCGCGCGGAGTGCTGCGCTGCAAAGCCACTGACACCGTGTCCGACGAAGCCGACGATCCGAAATACGGCCCTGTCGGCAAGCAGACAATCGAGGATACCGGCCCGCTGACCGGCAAGCGGATGGAGACCATCGACGACGACATCGCCGATGCCACCGTCGACTGCATCAAGCGTCAACACGAAGCAGGCAACCCGTTCTTCGTGTGGTGCAACTTCACCCACATGCACCTCTACACACATGTGAAGCCGGAGAGTCGGGGCCAGGCTGGGCTGTGGCAGTCCGAGTACCACGACGCAATGGTCGATCACGATAAGAACGTGGGAACGGTCCTCGACGTGCTCGACGAACTGGGCATCGCAGAGGACACCATCGTCATCTACTCGACCGACAACGGCCCGCACCGCAACACTTGGCCGGACGGCGGCACGACGCCGTTCCGCAGTGAGAAGAACACCAACTGGGAGGGCGCGTTCCGGGTGCCGGAGTTGATCCGCTGGCCGGGAAAGATCAAGGCGGGCAGCGTTTCCAACGGCATCATCCAACACCACGACTGGCTGCCCACGCTCCTGGCCGCTGCCGGTGATCCGGACATCATGGAAAAGCTGAAGAAGGGCCACAAGATCGGGGACACCGAGTACAAGGTGCACATCGACGGGTTCAACATGCTGCCCTGGTTGATGGGCGAAGTGGAGAACAGTCCGCGCCGGGGCTTCTTCTATTTCTCAGACGACGGCGACCTGGTGGCGATGCGGTTCGAGAACTGGAAGGCGGTGTTCCTCGAGCAGCGCTGCAGAGGCACCCTGGAGGTCTGGGCGGAGCCGTTCACGCACCTGCGGGTCCCCAAGCTTTTCAACCTGCGCACCGACCCGTTCGAGTATGCCGACATCACGTCGAATACCTACTACGAGTGGTTCCTGCGCCACGACTACTTCGCCTTCTACATGACGGCGATGGCCACCAAGTTCCTGGAAACGTTCCGGGAATTCCCGCCGCGGCACGAACCCGCCACCTTCAGCATCGACCAGGCCGTCAAGAAACTCGAGGCATTCCTGGCGGGCGACTAGTGCTCGAATCATGGACGGACAGTCACACGAAGTCCGCCATCACCGACTTCGTGGGACGCGCCGTCGCCCAGCTCCCGGCCGAGGAACGAATTGCGGTTTTCGACAACGACGGCACGCTGTGGTGTGAGAAGCCGGCGTACATCCAGTTGGACTTTCTGATTCGTCGGCTCGCCGAGCAAGTCACGGCCGACCCGGCGCTGCGGGACAAACAGCCGTACAAGGCCGCCGCCGACGGCGATCTGGATTGGTTCGGCAATGCCGTCACCAAGCACTATCAGGGCGACGATGACGATGTCAAAGTGCTTGGCGCGGCGGTTCTTTCGGCCAATGCGGCCATCACCGTCGAAGAGCATGCCGAGCGGGTGAACGCCTTCTTCGCGCATGGGAAACACCCGACTCTGGACCGGCCGTATCTGTCCTGCGGGTACCGACCCATGGTGGAGCTCTTGCGCTACCTCGAAGAAAACGGCTTCACCAACTACATCGTCTCGGGCGGTGGCCGCGACTTCATGCGGCCGATCACCATGGGGTTGTACGGAATTCCGCCCGAGCGCGTCGTCGGCAGCTCGGTGGGGCTGATCTACCGGGACGGTGACTTGTTCACCACCGCGCAGCCGGAGTTCCTCGACGACGGGCCGATCAAGCCGGTGCGCATCTGGGGCCGGACCGGCCGTCGGCCGATCTTCGCGGCCGGCAACTCCAACGGCGACATCCAGATGCTCGAATACACGCGTGGGTTGCGGCTGCTGATTCGCCACGACGACGCGCAACGCGAATTCGATTATGTCGCAGGCGCAGAACAGGCTCTGCACGACGCGGAGAAGCAGGGTTGGACCGTCG
>DATBFF010000130.1:0-19174 GCA_036558625.1 Mycobacterium sp.
GCCCTTCGGCGATGCGGACATCGTTCTCATGGGTCATGCCCCCCATTCCTGAGCCGAGAGTACGCATGAAGTGCAGACTCGCCTCGACGACGGGATGCACAGACGACGGCTCCGGACGATGCGATGACGGCAGCAACTGTGGATGCGTCTGCGGGACGTGGTAACCCTCCATGAACGCCGCCGTGGCCAGCTTCCAGTTCACTGGGAGCAGGCACGACTTCCACCACTCGGTGCACAGCCGCTCGACCTTCCACTGGTCGTGGATCGACGCGAACGGTTCGATGCACTCACGCAACGGCGGTGCACCGTCGTCGAGGTTGATCCACGCGCACCCACCCCACAGCTCGCACCTGACCGACGCGAGATTGAGATCGTCTGCGCAGAGGTTGCTTTCGTCGAACACCTCGGGCCGCAACACGAACGTGTTCTTGCCGTCCAAACCCCAGCACCACCCGTGAAACGGGCAGACGATCGTGCGACGCGACCCGTTGCCCTCCACGAGCTTCATGCCGCGGTGCCGGCACGAGTTGTAGTACGCCCGCACTTCGGACCGGTCGAGTCGCACGACGATGATCGACTGGTCGAGGATCTCGTACTCCACGAAATCGCCGGGTTGCGGGATCTCTTCCAGCCGGCACGCCATCTGCCATACCCGCGGCCACACCAGCTCGTTCTCCAAGGCGTAGAAATCGGGATCGTAGTAGCGCTGCTTGGGGATTCGGTCCACCGCCTGGACCGCCCACGGCACTGGCAGCGGCGTCCAATTCACTCTGCTCACCCCTTCGTTCATCAGTTGAGCCCGTAGAACCGCAGCGCGTTCGAGCCGCCGATCTTCGCGCGGGTGTCGTCCCTGAGATCGCCGCGCGTCCGCAAATGCTTTGTGCTCTCCGGCCATTCGCCATCCCAGTGCGGGTAGTCGCTTGCGAACATGATGAAGTCGTCGCCGAGCACGTCGATGACACCGGGCAGGATCGGTTCCTCCGGCTCACACGTCGCCCAGATATTGCCCGCCTGCAGATACTCCTGCGGATCGCGCCGCCAACCGCGCTCGATCCAGTCGCCCCGCTTCTCGTAATGCTCGTGCAGGCGGTCGACGAAAAATGGCACCCAACCGACACCCGCCTCGAGGAACGCGACCCGCAACTGCGGATGCCGGTCGAACACGCCGCCGGACACGAGCGCGGTCATCGCCGTCATCTGGTCGAACGGGAAGCTGACACAGTGCACCTGAATGTAATTGGTGAAGCGGTCGACGCCGATCTTCGGTAGGTGCATGCCTGGCGCACCGTGTATGCCCAGCGGCATGTCGAGCTCGACGGCGGCGGCGTAGAACGGCTCGAGGTCGGGATGGTCGAGGTTGCGGGTTTTCAGTGCCGGCGGAACGTGCGTCGCCACCAACCCGAGCTCCTTCGCCTCCCGCATGACATCAATTGCCACCTGCCCGTGCTCGATTGGAGTCACAGCGATGCCGCGAAGCCTGCCACCCGTCGGCCGGCAGTAGTCCGCGATCCACTGGTTGTAGAGCCTGGCGAACCCTGCGGCGAAGTCAGGGTCCTCGAGAGTGGGCACAGACAGCCCGAGGCTTGGATACAGCACCATCGTGTCGATCTGGTCGCGGTCGGCGTCGCGCAGCACGCCCTCCGCGCAGGTGTAGTCGATTCCGTCGGCGGTGGACAGGCCGTGTTCGCGCGGGCATCCGGCACCTGGGCCGCCGTCCTCGGGGTAGTTGCGTCCCTCGATCACCAGTGCCCGTCCGTCAGCGCGCGGCGCGACGTGTTGCGGCCACCGTCGCATCGCCTCGATCGAGAGTGAGGCGGCCTCGGCGACGTGCCCATCGGCGTCGATGATCCGCATGAGTTCCCTTTCGCTACAACTGGGTCATCGGATTGTTCAGGAGTTCGACGGTGACGCCGTCGGGGTCGACAACCGTCGCGGTGATGGCGTCTTGAGGACCGCGCATCACCCGCGGTGCACCGCCCAAGCCAAGGGCGGCAAGGCGATTCAGCGCGTCGTCGACCGGCGTCTGAAACGACAGCAGGAACACGCCCCGCGCCGGTGTGCCCGGGCCGGCCGGCTGGCCGGCGAAGCCCTCCCCACCCAGATCGAGCAGTTCGAGGGTCCCCGCATCGCGGCTCGTAGCCGAGCCGAGGAATACCGCGCGGACCGCCTCGGTGTGCCGGCCGAGCAGCCGCTCCAGGTCGGCGTCCATCGTGAAGTCCGCGAGGACGTCCAGACCGACCCCGTCCCGATAGAAGCGCAGCGACAGGTCGAAATCGGCGGGACACAGACCGGCGTGATGCAGTGGAGTCATAGCTACCTCAGTCCGAACGCCGCTATCAGCTAATTTTAGCAATGTTAGGATTCGACGCGCCTGGAATCAAAGGACCTGCCCCGTGAGCGAGACCATCCAGCAGCTGCTGCGAGAACGCGCCTCGTCCGACACCATCGCGGTGAAGCACGGTGCCGAATCCTGGACCTGGCGCGAGCACATCGCCGAAGCGAAGGCCCGTGCGGCCACGTTACTGGCCCTCACAGACCGGAACCGACCGCCGCACGTCGGGGTGCTGTTGGGCAATACGCCTGAGTTCCTCCATCAAATGGCCGCCGCCGGGCTGGGCGGCTACGTCTTATGTGGGCTCAACACCACCCGACGCGGCGAAGCGCTGGCCGCCGACATCAGGAGCGCGGACTGCCAGATCGTCGTGACGGATGCCGACCATCGCCACATGCTGAAAGACGTTGAGCTGGGCGGCATCCGGATCATCGATGCTTCCGATGCGACGTGGGACCGCCGACCGCTGACGCCCTATCGCGAAGCCCAGCCGATGGACACGTTCATGCTGATCTTCACGTCCGGCACCAGCGGCGAACCGAAGGCAGTGCAGGTGTCGCACTTCATGGTGCTGATGTCCGGACGCAATCTGGTACAGCGCTTCGACGTGTCCGCCGATGACACCTGCTACCTGTCGATGCCACTGTTCCATTCCAACGCGTTGGTGGCCGGCTGGGGGGTGGCCGTGGCGACGGGCGCGGCTATGGCGCCGGCGCGGTTTTCCGCGTCGCGGTTCCTCGACGACATCCGCCGCTACGGCGCGACGTACATGAACTACGTCGGCAAGCCGCTGGCCTACATCCTCGCCACCCCGGAACGTCCCGACGACTCCGACAACCCGCTGCGGGTGGCGTTCGGCAACGAGGCCAGCGACCGTGACATCGAGGAGTTCAGTCGCCGCTTCGACGTGGTCGTGTGGGACGGCTTCGGTTCCACGGAGAACGCGGTGATCATCACCCGCGAACCCGGCACCCCAAAAGGATCACTTGGCAAGGGATTTCCCGGCGTCGACGTCTACAACCCGCGCACCCTCGCCGCGTGCCCGCCCGCCCGATTCGACGAGACCGGCGCACTGATCAACGCCGACGAGGCCGTTGGTGAACTCGTCAACACCACCGGCCGCGGCTTCTTCTCCGGCTACTACAACGACGCCGACGCGACCGACGAGCGTATGCGCCACGGCATGTACTGGTCCGGTGACCTCGCATACCGCGACGGCGACGGCTGGTTGTACCTTGCCGGGCGCACGGGCGACTGGATGCGCGTCGATGGCGAAAACATGGCGGCGGCACCGATCGAGCGAATCCTGTTGCGGCTGGCCGACATCAACCGTGTTGCCGTATACGCGGTGCCCGACGAGAACGTCGGCGATCAGATCATGGCCGCGCTGGTACTCAACGAACACGCCACGCTGTCACCGGCCGCCTTCGAGGCGTTCCTGTCCACGCAGCCCGATCTCTCACCGAAGGCATGGCCCAGATACGTGCGGATAGCCTCCGACTTGCCCACGACCGCAACACACAAGGTGCTCAAGCGCGAGTTGGCCGCGCAGGGGCCGACGGCAGGCGACGGGCAACTCTGGTGCCGCGATCCGCGCGGCACACGCTACGACGTCGTCACGCAATCAGCCGGCGTCTAGCACCCACATGCATGGTGCATTGCGGGCCAAGGGCAACTCGCCGAACAGCCGTATCGACGATCCGATGGTCTGGTCAACGAGGCCGGCGAAGTCGTCGAAGCTGACGTCGAGTGCGATCAGGGACGTGTTCTCGGCGCTGACACCGAGCCGGGTCGGATCGGACGACTCGTGGATGACCGCAGCGACCCGGTGTGGCGACTGGTTCCAGCTGTCGACGAACTCCACCAGCCGTGCGCGATCCGCCGCGGGGAAGAAGTAGGACGGTGCGACGCGAATTGTCAGCCGGTCCGGATCGGTCGGCGCCAGCTCCAGATGCACGTGCAGCCGTTCGTCGCCGACGGTCAGGATGAAGAAGTATTCACCGTCGTGGTGCCCGCGGAAGTACCGCCGCCCGCGACTGAGCAGGTAGCGTTCGATCAGTTGTGCGGCGACCGGTGTGGGTCTCATGGGCACTCCAACGGGTCCGAGTACGGAGCCTCATGGTGCGTGCGCCGTCTGACCGATTCCTGGGAGTAAATCCATGCAGCCACCAAGAATCTGTTGAGAAACTCTTAGGTGACCATGTTGCGATTTCTGGTGCCCGTTGTGGCGGCGGCTGTTGCGCTGAGCGCTGGGTGCGCGGTGGCCAGGGCCGACGTGCCGCCGGTGAGTGATCAGGCGCGCGCCGCGGGGTTGGTCGACGTCCGGACTGTGGTGCCCGACGCGCTCATCGATTTGCGCTACGCCACCCCGAACAACTTCGTCGGCGTGGCTTTGTACCCGCCCGACGCCCGGTGTCTGGTGCACGAGTCGATGGCTTCCGGTCTTGCCGCGGCCGCCGCGGCGCTGCGCCCGCAGAAGCTCCTCTTCTGGGACTGCTATCGGCCGCACGCCGCGCAGGTCCGGATGTGGAACGCGGTGCCGAATCCCGCTTGGGTGGCCCGGCCGGGGCCGTATGCACGCAGTCACGAGTCGGGCCGGTCGGTGGACGTGACGGTCGCCGGCATTGCGATGGGCACCGACTTCGACGACTTCTCACCGCGCGCGACCGCATTCGCAACCGAGGGTGTCAGCGCTCAGGCACAGGCCAACCGGGCCCGGCTACGCAACGCGATGAGCGCCGGCGGACTGACGGTGTACAAGGGTGAGTGGTGGCATTTCGACGGGCCCGGCGCCTACGTCGAACGCCCGATACTCGACGTGCCGGTCAACTAGCGCCCATCGAGGCGGCACTGGCCTGGATCACCAGACGTACGGCCTCATTTCGCGGCATCGACCCCAGCATCTGCGCGCCGGCGCGCAAGAGTTCGCCGACGATGTGCGTCGGTCCATTGGCCAGATTCTCGAACGCCTCGGAGACCACAACGTCGACGGCGACGGCGTCGGGCGGGCGCTCGTTTACCGATTCGATGAGGCCGCGTGCGTATTCGACGCGACGTAAGGCCGGCGTGTCGGTCTTGCCCAGGACGAGCCCCAGCACGTCGACGCCTTTGTCGTGCAGTTCAGCCCACAAGCCCTCTGCGAACAGCATGTCGAATGCCTTTGTGGCGCCGTAGGTCACCATGTTGGGCCCGCCGGCGAGTGCGGCGCCCGAGCTGAAAATGACGACGCCGCCGCGGCCGCGTTTGACCATCGCCGGGACGAAGTGGTGACACAGTCGCATCGGCATCACACAGTTGCGCTGCACCATCGCCTCAGCGGTTTCGACGGGGTTGGCCAGGAACGGCCGGAAGTTCGGGTCGCCGCCGGCGCAATACACCAGAGAGCCGATCTCCAGATCCGCCGTAGCCTCGGCAATCACGGCGGTTGCGTTGCCCCCTGCGAGATCGACTGCCAGCGTGCGGGTTTGGGCTCCCGTGCGCTCGGTGATCCTGGCAGCGACCTCCTCGAGGACCTTCTGCCGTCGAGCAAGAAGCACGACATTGAGGCCGCGCTCGGCCAGGCCTCCCGCGAATGCGGCACCGACCCCGTCGGACGCGCCTGCGACCACGACCCACGGACCGTACTTCTCGGCGAACGTCATCGGTCACCAACCGTGGAAACCCGGACTGCCGTGAAACGGCGGCGGGCGATGCGCCAGCCGTCACCCGTACGCACGAGGTCGTCGTCGTAGTAGCCGATTGCATTCACCCCAGACTTGTTGTCGCCGGCCATGATCAGGCCGTCGATGTAGGAGCGTGCCTGGGCGCGGTCGCCCTCGATTGCGACGGCTTGGTTGGTGATGCGATGCATGGTGTGGCCGGCCATGGCATGGACCTGCTGCATGAATTTCGTGACTGCGCCGACACCGGTCCATGTGCCGATCTCGCCGTAGTCGAGCACGCAGTCGTCGGTGAAGACCGTCCTGAAGAGCACCCAATCGCGCCGGTCGATGCCGGTGGCGTAACGGATCAGCACCTCTGAGATGTCTTGGCGGTCCTCGCGTTCGGTCATGTGACGTCCCCGTTCGGGTGCACGACGATGCGCGGTGGACCCTCGGAGTGGCGGGCGAGGTCGATGGCGTCGGGAACTTCGTCGAGACCGATGACCTTGCCGACACTGGGCATTGGGTCCAGCGCGCCCTGGGTGATCGCGTCGAGCGTGCCGTACCAGTCTTGCGGCATCGGGCCGCCGCCGAATTGGATTGTGACGCCCTGGCGTGTCGCCGTCGTCACATCCAGCGTGTCGCCGGTGTACCAGCCTCCCGCGCAGTAGATCCGCGTTGCCATATCGGCGGATTCGACGATCTTCTGCAGCAGTCCCGAGGCGCCGACGCACTCGAAGACGACGGCCGGCCCCCACAGGTTTCGTTCGCCGCGCAGTTCCCGCCACACCTCGAAGGGTGATTTCTCGGCGGGGTCGACGAGGACGTGCGCCCCGAAGCCGTCGCGCGCGATCTCGAGCCGATCGGCTTTGTAGTCGGATACCACGATCGGTTCGACACTTCTTTTGCGCAGCGCTGCGACGGCGGAGAGCCCGATCGCGCCGGCACCGAATACAAGCGGTATCTCGCCCGGCTGCATGTTGGCCGCTCGGACGTAGAACTCGCCTACCGCGAATGCGTCGGTCAAGGCCGCGGCGTCTGGCGAAACATCTTGTGCCACAGGCTTTGCCAGGCTTTCAGCTACGACGAGCAATTCACCGAAGCTGCCCTGTGCATCCGGGTGATGCCCGATGATGTGTGCCCCACCAGAGCCGCCGTCGACGAGCCGGATCGGTATCGATGTCACCCAGCTGCCGACCGGATATTGCTCGGTGCACTCGGGCCCGTACCCGATCACCTCACCGACGAATTCGTGGCCCATCACGATGTCGCGGTCGGGGTCATAGAGCGAGCGGCCGGTCGGGTCATCGACGCCGAGATCCGGATGGTCCATGAAGTGGATATCTGAGGCACATATAGCGGTGCTTATCGTGCGCAGCAGCAACTCCCCGCTGCCTGGCACAGGGTCGGGTGTGTCGCGCACCTCGAGCTGACCATTTCGCAAGACGACTGCACGCATCAGGGCGTCCGCGACGGGAACGGGTCGTTGGAGAAGTCGATCTGCGCCGCTGGGTTGCTCACCGCCGTCACCAGTCCGGACCCAAACGGACCCGCGTGATCGAACAGGGTCGCCGCTCCGACCGCGACGCCGTCCGAGACCCAGTGTGAGTCCGCCTGCACGCCGACCCATTCGTCGAGCGGCAGCCGGGCCAGCGCGACCGTGAGATCGCCGTTGATGTATCCGATGCCGTCGGTGCCGAGGTTGGTGACCAGGCTGGTCGCCTCGGCGACCATCACCGCGCGTACGAACGGCGAGTTCGCGCTGCCGTCGACGACGTCGATGGAGCGGTTGACGACGCGCTTGCGTTCGGTGTTCTGGTGCTCGGCCATCACGTGGCTCCAGCCGACGCCCTCGGTCTGCATATGCATCCACGAGTCCTCGATGTCCGGCGGAAGCGCGAAGTCTCGCTTGGGAATCCACTCCTCGCCGCGCGGCGTGTCTCCCCGTCGGTACTGGACGAGAACAGCGCGGGCCACCGTCACCCCGTCCTGAACCAGCTCGCACTCGGAGTTCCGCACCCGTCGCCCGTCGCGCACCAGCGAGAGCTTCGCGGTGGTCGCAACTCCGCGCGCCGCCTTGAACAGGTCAACGGTCAGCCTGGTCGGCATGAAGTCGGGCAGCCCGAATTTGACCTCGAGGGAGCGGGCGGCGAGGCCGACCACACCGGGCCCGTTGAGATGGTCCTCACCCCAATGGCTTTGCGCGAAGGGCGTGGGCGAGAAGCATTCGTCGTCGGTCTGTACGAAATGGGCACGACGCTCGGTCACGCAGGCATCGTCGCACAGCCCGCGTCGGCAGCAGCATTGATCTCGGTCATCAGCAGGTCCATGAAGGGCTGTTCCGCTTCCGCCAGCTCGCTGGGGAACAGGCGGTGCAACCGCCAATGCGCGGCACGATGAACCGGCTGGCCGAGCCGTCCTGGGTGTTCTCGTCGTTGAGCCGTTCGAGTGTGCCGATAACGAAAACCCGCAACCTCGCCAGCGGGTCGGTCAGCCCGGCTGCGGCCTCGGCCCAGCCGCGCACGCTTCCGTCATCGCATCGGCGATTACGGCCAGCAGCAACTCGTCCTTGCTTGCGAAATACCGATAGAACGTCTGCAGCGCGACGCCGGCTTCTTTCACCAGCTCCTGCGTAGTGAATTCGTCGCCTTTGACGTCGATGAGCCGACGGGCCGCGCGAGCATCGATCTGACTTGATTGGCGATGCGGCTGCGCGACCGCTGCACCGCCGCCGAACGCTCGACCGCACGCTTCTCAGCCCAGGACACCAATGAATCGTAGTGGCGGGGACCTGCTGCCGGCTCAATAGCCACCCGCGCCGATCGGCCGTCGAAAATATGGCGTGACGATATTGAACCAGAACGGGGAAGCGTCGAGCAGGCCAATGAATTCGTTGAACGAATCTCGGTTGCCACCGATCTTTAGGTTGTTGGAGTTCGCCGCGTCGTCGATGGTTGTCTTGCCGAGCTGGATTGCCGTCCGTCTGGAAAATCGGGACCCAGACTGTTCGGATTGAATTTCGACTGCTGACTGATTCTCGGTTTCGTGTCCATCCGATGGACTATTCCGAACGGCAATCGATTTCACCACCGTGACATGATGGTGGAAATGCAGTGTGGGCCGTTCACTGTGGTGTCTTTGATGACCGCCGACCCTGTGCGGGAACTCGACGTTCAGCCCGGCAGCGTCGCCGTGGCTGTGGTCAAGGCGACCACAGTGATCGTCGAAACCGAAGGAGGAAAGTCATGAGTCGGTGGAGTTGTCTCGCGTTCGCCGGCGTGCTGGCGATAATCCTCCTCACCGGGTGCGGCTCGTCAGGGCAACCGACCGGCACCACATCAGCGACCGCCGCGAATATCATCGTGTTCGCGGCAGCTTCTCTGAAGAAGTCGTTCACCGAAATCGGCGAGCGTTTCAAGACCGATAACCCCGGCGCCGACGTGCAGTTCTCCTTCGCCGGTTCGTCTACCCTGGTCACTCAGCTGACTCAAGGCGCTCCGGCGGATGTGTTCGCGTCGGCCGACACCGCCAACATGGACAAAGCCGTGAAAGCCGGCCTGGTCGCCGATAATCCGGTGACCTTCGCGTCGAACACTCTGACTATCGCCGTTGCGCCTGGAAATCCCAAGCACGTCAACTCTTTTCAGGACTTAACCAAGCCGGGCTTGAACGTGGTGGTGTGTGCGCCGCAGGTGCCGTGCGGTTCGGCCACTCAGAAAGTCGAAAACGCAACCGGCGTGCATCTGAATCCAGTCAGCGAAGAATTATCAGTCACCGACGTTCTCAGCAAGGTCACCGCGGGCCAGGCCGACGCCGGGCTGATCTACATTACCGACGCCATCGACGCAAGCAACAAGGTCACCTCAGTGGCGTTCCCCGAAGCGGCAGGTGCGGTCAACACCTATCCGATCGCTGTGCTCAAGCAATCCAAAAACGCCGAGCTCGCAACCAAATTCGTCAAACTCGTCACCGCCGAGGCAGGCCAAGAGATCCTCAGTGCGGCCGGCTTCGCGAAGCCCTGAAAGCGGGCGAACTCTCAACCGAGCCGGTCAGACCAGGCCCCTGAAAAGGTCGACCCATGGATCGATCGCGTACGACACGCCATCGCCGGTGAGGCCCGTGGACACGTCTTTGTTCTGGACGCGCCAGGAATGGTCGCTGGTCTGCCCCTTGCGGTTCGTGAAGGTGAGTGTGATCAGGTTCTTGCCGTCCTCGCCTACTCCCGGCCGGTCGGCGTAAACACTCTGGATGTCGAAGCCCTGGGTCGTCACGTCGAACACGGTACCCACCGGCACCAGGTTCGGAACTGACGAATCAGTGACGAGGAGCGCCTGGGAGGGACTGGTCAACAACATCTTCGGAATGGTCGTCACGGTGGCGGTGAACGTGCCGACGACGTCGCCATCGCTATTCACCAGGTTGTATTGCTGTATTGCAGATACGGTTGCACTGACCGGCGGGAGGCCGTTCACTCCGGTAAGCAATTCCTTCTGGACCGCCGCGCCGACAGGTTCGACCTTGAGGCCGTCGTTTCCGAACTTGAACGACCCGACGTTGGTGCCGTCGGTGACGCCTTTGGACGCGTCAAAGCCCGGGTAGAGCCAGGAGAGATCGATAGGCCTGTCCGGCGTGCTTTGGTCCGCCAACGTGACCGTGACTTTGGCCGGGCCGTTGGGTTGCGGAGTCGACGAATAAACGACTGTCGCTGTACCGTAATTAATCGTGTTCCAGACCGTGCCGACCGGCGGAAGCCCCGCACCGTCCTCGCCTGGGGGATATCCGGTGATCAGGATTGCCTGCGTCGCGAAGCCGATGAGGTCCTTGGTGACCGTCGTCACGCCATAGAAGGTTCCAATCGGCGTGCTGCTGTCGGTCGGCTTCCCCGCTGCGGGGTCGTAATATTCGAATATCTGATATCCCTGCGGCGCAATGGTTATCGGCGGCAGCGCGCTCACGGAGGTGAACGTCGGCGTACCGACACCTTTGAGGTAGTAGGGCAAGATGGGCGGCACGTGGGCCGCATTGAAGCCCAAGGCATTTATGAGACTTGACAAGTCGGAGGTCGCGCCGGTCCTTGTGTTCGTCGAGTAATCCACGACCGTGTCGTCGTCGCCACTCAGGGGGTCGTCTCCGGGGATAGCCACGTAAACGTTCCGGTTGACGCCGTTGAAATACGTCGAGATCACCGTGCCGTCGGGCAGCGTCGCCGTGCTCGGCGACTCGCCTAGCAAACTTGCTATGCCTGAGTCGACGTACAGCACCTGGCTCCGGGCAACCTTCTGGTCGGCAAGGTAAATAGAGCGGTACGGCGAGGTGGACACATAGGCGTATATCGGGTCCTGCTGGACGCCGTCAATTTCGACGTTGAATTTCTGATATCCCTGAATGCTTTCGTTCACCACCGGGCCGGCAGTGCTCATATTGTAAATTCCGGTCATCGTTTCCGGACCGACGGGCGTGATGGTGTAGGTCTTGGAGACGCCGCCATCGCCTTTAACGACGAAAGTCGTGCCGCCGGGGGGTATCGGCACGACAACATTGGCGGCGGTGGCACCGAAAGTCTCCCGGCGCGCCGCGGCAAACAGCGTCCACGCGGCCGGCGTGCCAGCCGGCGCGGCCGGCGTGTTGCCGGCAAATGGGTGCAATATCGCATTCACCATATTGGCGAGGAAGGTCTTCAATTTGGGAGCCGGCGTCGCGGTGTTTGGCGTCGTCGACTTTGTGGTCACAATCGAACTCGGGGCAACCAGGGAGTTCTGCTCAGTTGTCACTTCTGACAGCGTCGAACCCGTCGCCGGAATCGGCGGTGAAGCCGGTGGTGGCGACGTTTCCGCAGTAAGCGGATCGGGGGTGTCCGCGTCGCTGTTCGTCCCCGCCACTGACGAGGCCGGCGAGTTTGCGATTACGCCAGTCGGCTTCCACCGCGACCGGTCTCGCTTGCGCTGCGGTGTCGCGTCCGCCTCGTTGGTGTTGGTCTGCGTTGAGCCCTCGGTGCCGACGTCTGGCAAAGTTTGAGGCGCCGATGCATGCGGCGTGAAGGCGGACTTCAGATTCTCCAGGATGTCCGCCAATTTTTTGTGGCTGTCCACTTTGCCCGATGTCGTCGAAGACGTGGATGAACCACCGGTGCTTACAACCACACCGGAGCCGGCCCTGGTTGCATCACCTCCTGAGTCATCGCTCGAGCCGGCCCCTGGCACGTTGGCCGTATTGGTGGAAGAACCCGCTGGCGGCGTCGTCGATCCGGAGTTCGGCGCGCCGCTGCCGTCAGAACCGTTCTGGGACGAGCCAGATGTGTCCCCGGAGGGAGTAGCCCAGGCGCTCCCTTGGCCCGTGAAGACCGCAACGCCCACCCCCAGCGCAACCGCCAGTCCCCCGATACGACCGATATAGCTTGAAGCGTTCACTACTTTCTCCTGGGTTGGCAACAGCGTCTCAGCAAACAATTCGACAAAGGATATCCTTGGCGGCCCTTGGGCACCCGCAAAACTTCGTTTTCACTGTGAAATAAATTTGGATTGATGCTCCGTTGCCGGCACGCCGCGCGCCCGTGGTCCGCGCGTGACCACCGAGGTTTCGGGAACGAGGACGTCAGCCGGCGCCGCCTGAGAGCTCGTACGCGTCGTACACGAACGCGAGGTCCTTGCGGATGCGCTCCGGGTCGAGGTCGAATTTCTCGGGCGAGTGCTGGTGGCGGCTCTTGTAGTTGCGCTGCCTCTCCGCTTGCTCTCGCACCTCCTCCACGAAGGCCTGGCTCGGTTCCACCTCGATGAAGTCGAGGATCCGTTTCATCGTCGGTTCAAGATCCTGGAGAAGGTCCGAGTACCGCACCACGCAAAGGTTCCGTTCCGGGATGAGCCCGGCCGAGTGCGCCTCGTGGAAGGAGCGCAGCATTTCGGCGGAGGCTTGGTAGAGGTTCTCGAGCCAGCGACGCTGATCCTCTTCCCGCGTACGGTTCCAGATGTCGTACCCGTTCTCGAGTACGCCCGCGAGGAGCGACATGCCCGACGGTATGACCTCGACCGGATCGCGAATGACGTAGACGAGCTTGGCATCGGGGTAGCGCTTCAGCAGTGCGTCAAGACGCATCGTGAGCATGCTCGTCTTCGCCAGGATGCGGTTGGCGCGCTTGTACGTCAGGTTCCGCCGCCAGCACGCCTCGTGGTAACGAAAGAACCGCGCGTCCTCACGGTCGGTCACGCCCTCGATACCGAATTCGCGGCGTGACAGCTCGCTTCCCCACGTGTCCTGCCAGGCGAGGAAGTACGCCCAGGCGAACGGGCCGTCGAGAGTGCGGAAGAACCACATCACGTCGTCGGTCTCGATGCCCCGCAAACTCGTGTCATGCACGTCCGAAGGGTGGTATCGCGCGGGCGAAAGCCGGTCGAAGCGCGGGACGATACCGCCGAGCAACTTGCGCGCCGTGATGGCCGGGAACAGCATCTCCCACAGTTCGAACGCGGCCAGTCCGCCGGCTCCCAGGAGGAGCCGGTGCAGGAACGTGGTGCCGCTACGCGGATTGCCGATGATGAAGATCGGTCTGTCGATCGCCTGCTTGCGGTGGCCTGGATAGATCAGACGGTCGAGGCCGAGGGTGATAGCGGAAATCGCTTGTCGCACTTGCAGAACAAGAAATGTACCGAGCGGTCGCAGCCAGTACCCGAATGTCTTGTTGATGGTCCGATAGAGGCGAAGGTAATGCCCCATTCAGCACTTCCACTCAGCTGCGGCGCCCACGATCGTGAACCCTGCTGCGGCGCTCGCGACGACGATCTTGTCACCGTCTCGGACGGTCCCGCTCTTCAGGCGGTAGTCGAGCGCGACGGCCCATGCGGTGCTCGCCGTGTTCCCGTACAGCGAGTGGGTGTGCACGCAGGCCTGGGGCCGCGCGCCGAGCTCGGTCAAGACCCGCTCCAGCACCGCCTCGCTCGGCTGGTGGAAGGCATAGTGGTCAACGTCTTCCGGTGACCATCCGGCGTCCGCCAAAAGGGTGCGGATCTCGGGCGGCACATGGACGGCCAGCGCGAAAAGCTCTTTGGAGTGCGACGTGAAGTGTCCGTCGACGGGCGCTCTGCAGAGGGCATAGTGCTCGGCGAGCGTCTTGTGCCGGAGTCCCACCAGGCGCGCGCTGCCGTTCGGTAGCGGCTCGCGCGAAACCACGAATGCGGCGGCGGCGTTCCCGAGGGTCAGCCCGGCGACGCGGACCGCCACGTCCTCGAGCGACTGCATGTCGTAGCTGACCCGGTCGCGCATGAGTTCGCCGGCGCAGATGACCGCGGTCTGGAGTTCGTCGTGAAGGGCAAAGTAGCCGGCGACGACGTGCAGCGCCTCGATGAGACCGGCGCAAGCGCAGGTGACGTCCATGGCGTGAAGGGGTTTTGCGCCGAGGCGCCCCGCAACCTCGGCCGCGGTGGCCGGCTCGAACGCATCGCGGGCGATGCCGCCGTATACAAGGAGGTCGATATCGCTTGCCGCCACGTCGTTTTCCTGAAGGCAGGCGGCTGCTGCGCGCGACGCGAACTCGCCGGGCGAGAGCTCGAGATCCGGCTCGATGTAGCGCATCTTCGTGTTACATCGGTCGAATACATAGCGGATGCTCTGGTCGATCATGTCCCATTCGGACGCGGGGCCGTTGAACGATTCGTGGACGCGGGCCAGCGCCGTCTCGTTGTCGAGCGGCGCATCCGGAAGGACGATCGCGGGCCGGGAGAGGTAAAGGCGTGGAAGCATATGAGCGGCACCTCCTAGTCTCGAGCCGCGCGATCGTGGCCTCGTATGCACCCACCGCCTTGTGAGCCACACGCCGGCACCACGACCTCAGCCAGCCCGCTATTGCGCGAACGGAGTTGTTCGCCCCAGCAAAGCTACTCTGCGCTCCGTACCATCGTGTGTGGTTTTCGTAAATTGGCGTCAGAACGGATTGAAGTCTGTTTCACACCGCGATGGATGGCTCGGCACGCGTCGAGACCAAGTGAGATGCAGTCTGGGGTGGCAAAGCTCGGTATCTCCGGAAGTCGCTGTGGCGGTGATGACGCGGCTCGGCCCGAGGCCAGTCAGCGTCGGATCATGACGTCGGTGAAGCAGGTGAAGATTCACGCGCCTGCGCGGGGGTGGCCGAATTACGCAGGGCCAGAGAGATTCTCAGGGCTGGGTCGGTATTTTCACGACGCAGCGCGTCCTCGCGAGGAAATGCCTGCCTTCACCGACACCTACCGCGATCAGGTTCAAATCATTCGTCGTGCTGCAGCAGCGATCACCGGGTTTTCGTCGTCCGCGGCTATCCCGCCGCCGGACCCGCCCGTCCTCGGGTCGAGAGACCCGCGATGATTAGCTGAGCCGCTAATCTGCGCGTCGAGCACACACAGAACTAGTCGGTCTCCCATCCGGCCGTTACAACACCGGCGGAACTCGTTAAGCGCCAGTCAGGGCCAGCGAACTCAACCGGCTGTGGATCGGGGTCCCAGCGATCCCACCGGTCGGGTGCTATGTGGGGTCAACCCGAAGTTCTCAGCACAGCAACTTTGGTCTTGTAAGTGTTGGTGAAACGGTTGTAGATGGGTGTGGTGACTACAGCCCGGGAGCCATCGGCTGTCAACTGCGCAGCATTGCCCCCGCCGACGGTGGGTTTGATCTGGGTGCCGGTGGCGGTGTCGATCACCGCCAGCTGGGTGCCGTCGTTGACCACGGCGCGGGTGCCATCGGCGCTAAGTATCGCTTCGCCGGTGCCGTCGTCGAGTATGAGGGTGGTACCGACCTGCGTGCCGGTGGTGGTGTTGATCACCGCCGCCTCGGTGGTGGCGTGGCCAGTGGTGGCAAAGTTCGAGCTGATTGTGGCGACCACGGCGCGGTCGGCGCTGAACTTTACCGGGCCATTCAGGAATCCGGTGAGGGTAGTCGTGGTGCCGATCTGCATGCCCGTCGTGGTGTCGATGACCGCCAACCGGGTGGAATTGGTGCTCGTGCGCCCGTCATAGATGTTGGTGACGATCAAGGCCCGACTGCCATCGGCGGTCACCAGCTTTGAGCCGAATTCCTGGCCGGGGAGGGTGAGGGTGGTGCCGATCTGAGCGCCGGCGATCGTGTCGATCACCGCCAGCTGTGTGTCCGCGGCGCCCGTGGTCGGGTTAGAAACACCGCCGATTAGAAGGACGCGGCTGCCATCGGCACTCGACAGCTGTGGACCGTAATCGGCACCTAGCGGCGGAATCCAGGCCCCGGTGAGGGTGGTGTTGGTCTGGGCGCCCGTCGCCAGGTCAATTGCCGTTACCCGGGTCGTGGGAGTGCCCATTGCGGAATCAGCGGTGATGATCACGGCGCGGGTGCGATCCGCGCTTACCAGCGGAGCGCTGTTGCCGGTCAAGATGGTTCCGATCTGGGCGCCGGTGGTGGTGTCCATTACCGCGACCTGGGTGGGTGTGGTGACCAAGGCGCGACTGCCGTTGGCGTTTAACACAACAGACCTTGACGGTTGGCCGGGCAGCGCGAAGGGGGCTCCGGCCTGGGCGCCGGTGGCGGTGTTGATCACTGCCGCCTCGATGGTGGTCGCTGCGGTGGCCCGGTCGTAGACGCTGGTGGTGACCAGAGCGCGGGTACCGTCGGCGCTCAACACCGGGATGTTGAGTGCGGCGCCGCCAAGAGTGAGGGTGCCGCCGATCTGGGCGCCGGTAGCGGTGTTGAGCACCGCTACCCGAGTGTTGATGGGGTCAAAGGCGGTGACGACGACACGGTTACCGTCGGCGCTCAGCACTGTGCCCGCGACCTGGCCGCCGACGGCCAACGTGGTGCCGGTCTGGGCGCCAGTCGCGGTGTTGAGCACGGCCACCCGAGTGTCGGTGCCGTCAAAGGCGGTGACGACGACACGGCTGCCGTCGGCATTTAGCTCCGCGCTTATCGGTCCGCCGGGCAGCGCGAAGGTGGTAGTGGTCAGGGCGCGTGGTGGTGTTGAGCACCTTCACCTGGGAGTTTCGTGCCCTCGGAAGTGAGGACGAAGACGTGGCTACCGTCGGCGCCCACGACCGGTGAACCTACGAGCGTCTGGTCGAGGGTGACGGTTGCGCCGACTTGCCGACCGGTAGCCGTGTTGATCACGGCCATCCGGCTAGATGCGCCAGTGATGCTGGAGGCAGTGGTGAGGATCAGGGCGCGGCTGCCGTCGGCGCTGAACATGGCCGGCGAGCCAATTACGCCTGATGGATAACCTGGGACGGTGATGCGGCCGAGGACGCTCACCCTGCGCCACGCTAGCCAAACGTTTTCGAGCACAGAGGACACGGGCGCATTCGGCACCGGCGCGTCGGGTGCCAGGGCGGGTAATCCACTCCCGCTCAATATGGAGGTCATGATGGTCTTCAGGGTGACCCGGTCCGGGGACGGCGCCACCGCGAATGACTCGGCGGCGTCGCTGATCGGAGACGGCGCCGCGGGCGCAGAACCGCCGGGTGACAGCAACGGACGTACGGTGTCGAGCGCTACCGTCGTCAGCTCACCGCCGGAGGCGTCACGGCCGGATGCCGCCGCGATGGTGGCCTGACCCAAGACGGCCTGCGACGCAGGCCCGGCGCCAGCTGCCGACACTTGTGATGCGTCAAGCTTGACCGTGTCGCGTGGCAGCGGGCGATTCGCTCTGCTTCTGCTGCCGTGAGATGTGGTGTCGGGAATCGAATTCGGCGAGGCGGCGCTGGAGGCCGGTGAGAACGTGACCGCAGAACTGGGATCGTCTGCAAGTGCAGTGGTGACGGAGTCGTTGTCGCTCTGCGCTGAGTCGGGATTGTTGCCCGATCGCTTCGGCTGCCGAGGTTGCCTGGAGCGCTGATCTTTACCCGAGGTCGGCTGAGAGCCTGCACCAGGCCGCTGGTGATGCGGCGAGCGTGACGAACCCGAGGGTGATGAGCCCGACGTTGACGATCCCGACGAAGGTGGACTCTGCGACGTGGAATCGGCCCGCGCGATTCCCTGACCCAGCGATACCGCCGCGCCCACACCCAGCACGACTGCCAGACCGCCCACTCGACCGACAAACCTGCCAGCGTTCACCGCACACCTCCTGCTCGACCACCGTGTTCGATTTGGGCTCCAGAGGCGACCACTGTTTGGGACGCGTTCGGTATGCCCCACATGTGGGTATCGTGGCCCGCGTCCGCACTGCCAACTGCAGTAGTGCGGTACTGCAAATTTCGCCTACTGCAGGCGCACAGGTGCCGCAATGTTCGCGTGCCCACACTTGTCGGAATGCAGCGCCGCCAAACGCGAAGCACCGACGAAATCAGTCGGTGGGCGTGCGCTGCAACTGATCGAGTCGTGTCGCATGCGCGAGGATGACAACGCTGATCAGCAGCACCCACCCAGGGAATGCCAACGTCAACCACATCGACACATCGCTCGCGACTAGCAGGGTCAATCCAATCGCGTAGCTGACGGCCACCAGCCAGCGCGGCATCAGTCCCGTTCGCAGCCAGATGGTGGCCAACGAGATGATGAACACCGCTGCCATGCGGATCGCATAGGTCTTGCTTGCGGAGAGTACGAGCATCTTGCCGAAGTTGACGACTTCGAGATGAGCCGCTTTGTCGGTCATCCCGACATTGCTGGCGACGAGCGCCGCCGCGACCGCGGTGGCAACGAACATCATCGCCAAGAACAACAAGCCGCTGCCGAGAAAGACCGTGGAGAAGAACCTGTCTTCATAGCGGCCGAGCTTGTCGCGCACTACGCCGATGAACCACAAGAAGCTGATACCGGCGAACGGCATAAGCACGGTGGCCGCGATGATGCCGCTGCGCTGATCGTTCAACCACCCTGCGGTGTCCTTTAGGCCCCCCGGCATACGGCTGAGGATCAACACAATCACAGTGCCGAACAAGATCGCGAACAACACGCCCGCAACGGCTGCGGCGCGCGGTGTCGATAACTGGTGCAGCGCCGGCTGTCGCCCTCGGGCGTCTGAAGATGTGGGCACGAAGTAATCGTGACAAAGCGCGGCGGAGATGGAGGCCTTATTGATCCGGTGCGATGACTCGGCGGTGACCTTACTGACGCTCGTCATTGACGGTCGTCAATGAGAAGGCGTAGTGTGGCCGCATGCCCTCGCCGAACGCCCCGTCCGTGGGTCTGCCGTCTGCCGGTATCAACGTCCGTGAGGCGCGCCGACTCGAAACGCGGGGGCGTCTATTCGATGCTGCGTTGTCCGAGATTGCGCGACACG